>DASVBA010000546.1:0-2114 GCA_036376095.1 Chryseolinea sp. | reverse complement strand
GTGCTGGCTCGGTGTTTTTCAAAGCCTGCTGTTAGGACTTTATTTTGTTAGCAATGCTCGTCATAATAAGAGCAACCTTTTTTTAGGACTAAGCTTGATCTTGATTGGTATCCGTGCAGCGAAGTCGACGCTCTTCATCTTCGGGGCTGACGTTAACGAAATAGTTTTCAATATAGGCTTCGCGGCACATGCTGCGATCGGTCCCGCCCTCCTACTCTACGTACGAACGCTCAGGAAAGACAAAAGCTGGACAACGATCTCGATTCTTCACTTCACTCCCTCCTCGTTGATCGTCCTATTTTCCTTGCTACTTACCCTCGACAATTTTTGGTACAAGGGGGGTTACGGAGCTCTTCTCTATTATACGGTCTATTATATCGGACTTTACACCGTGGAATTTTACTACGGATATAAAGATCGTCTCCTTAAGATAAGCGGGTCCGTGTCGTGGATAATTGTTTTGCTGGGAACAGTGTCAGTGTTTCAGTTAGCGTATTTCAGCAACTACATTCTATCAATTACACCCTACACCGTCGCGCCGGTGTTTTACTCGATAGCGTTGTATTTCATAACATTTGCCGTATTAAAAAACAAGGCAGACATCAATGCAGAAACGAAGGCCAAGTATCAAAACCTTCGGATTTCCGATGAATTGCTTGACGATTTCAAGGCGCGGATCCTGTCAACCATGGAAACGCACCGCCCTTATCTGGACACAAATTTCACCCTGCAGAAACTGTCGGCGCTTACCGCTATACCACAACATCAACTGTCTCACACTTTTAGCACTGCTTTTAGTCAAAACTTTACCAGCTTTATCAACACGTACCGAATCGAAGAATCCAAGAGAATTCTTTGTGATCCCCACAAGGAATATTTGTCTATCGCTGGCATCGCCTACGAGTGTGGATTTAATTCCCTCTCCTCATTTAATGTTTCATTTAAAAAAAATATTGGCGTTACCCCATCCGTTTTTAAGAAAGAGGTGTCTAAAAATGTACAATCAAGACCTTAGGACATATATGATTTTGATAGTTTACTCGCTAAAAGGCCTCATTCTATCCCGTTTCCCGAAACTGTCACTTGTTGTTTATTGTTTAATATTTAATTTTAGAAGAATAGTCTAACCGCTATCTATGATAAGATCTCTACTATCTGCAGTCCTCACTATATACACCACATTAGCCCTTGCACAGCCTCAGGTAGTCACAGGTAAGGTGACATCCTCATCGGAGCCGGATGGTCTGCCGGGCGTGAACGTGGTGGTGAAAGGTACTTCGCAGGGAGTTATAACAGACATGGAAGGCCGGTTTTCCCTGGAGGCCGAGGAGGACGCCGTACTCATATTTTCATTTGTCGGCTATAAGTCACAGGAGCTCCTTGTGGGCAATCAGACCAATTTAAATGTGATCCTCGAGGAGGAAGCTCAGGAATTGAATGAGGTCATCGTCATGGGATATTCCTCGGTGGAAAGAAGAGACATCACGGGATCCGTTTCGTCCGTGAAGACAAATGCATTCAAGGATATATCGCTAAACGGAATTGACCAGGCATTGCAGGGGCAGGCTGCGGGCGTTCAGGTTACACAGTCGTCAGGAACCCCAGGAGGCGGTATTTCCGTGCGGATCAGGGGCGTCACTTCCATTACCGCCGGCAACCGGCCGCTATTTATAGTCGATGGCATCCCCGTTGAAACAGGTGCTCTGTCAGGTAGAGATTATGGAGGCCAGACCGATAATGCACTGGCATTAATCAACCCAAATGACATTGAATCGATTGAGGTCCTTAAGGATGCATCGACAAAAGCCACCTACGGCTCACGGGCATCCAACGGAGTGGTGATCATCAGAACCAAGAGAGGAAAGAATGCAAAAACAAAAATAACTTTCGACGTCCAACGCGGTATCATTGACCCGGTAAAGCAACTGGATCTGCTGAACGCAACACAACTTCTAGAATTGCAGCGTGAAGCTGTGGAAAATTCCAATCAGAATCCTGATGGGTTTGGGCTTGTTCCTGGAGTCACCGACGCGGTCGATACCGACTGGCAGGATGAAGTTCTTCGCAGAGGCATCCTGCAACAGTACCAAGTGTCACTAACCGGGGGCGACGAC
>DASVBA010000532.1:0-3668 GCA_036376095.1 Chryseolinea sp. | reverse complement strand
CATTACCAAACATTCTTCGTCGATTAGCGGCTGACTAGTGATCACGTTAAGTGTTCCCTGGGAAAAAAAGAATGAATAAAAGTACTCCTCACGATGATAAACAAGATCTTGTGGCTGAGCGAGGTAAGTAGACATAGTTTGATAATATTCCCTAACCTGATCGCCCCGTAACACAGTTACTACATATGGTTTCTTCTGCTGCCGTGCAGGGATGATGTTACTGAATACCGCATGGATATGAAGGCTGAAATAATCCAGGAACTGCATTACTTCCTGGTTGTCTGAACCAGTCGTCACCCAGAGCTCCATTGCTTCGTTAGGATCGTCAAAAATTCCCACGCCGGTACGAATGGCCTGGATCTTCAATTCTTTCAGTTGCTGAAACAAAACGGTTGAGGTCTCCGATAATTCCGAACTGCTGCGCATACCGATCGTACGGCTGCGAACTTTCTCAAGAGCCGCTTCAATTTCAAGGGCTCTGTTCTTCCGTTGAAGCTCACGAGTCAACTCTTCCAACTGGTCTTCGAGACTGGATTTTGGGTTCATGAGCCTTTCCGTTCGTTCAAGGTCCGAGATGACTATTGCCGCGATTAGTGACTTAATCAGCCGTAGAAAGGTCGATGATATTTGAAACCTGAGTTATGCGGCTCGCCGGGAATCCCGCTCGCTGTGCGTGCTCCCTGATCAGGTCCTCGTTGGGTGCAAGATATATGCAGTAAATTTTATCACCGGCCACGTAACTGTGGATCCATTGAATGTCGGTCCCAAGCGCGGTTAATACTTCCCTGGACTTCTGCGAAATGGCCTTGAGTTTTTCAGGGGAAAAGCCTCCCGCGTCGGGTATGTTTCTTTCAATTATAAATTTTGGCATAAATGTATTTTTGAATGGTCTCAACGACCGCCTTGGTATATCATCGAAGCTAGGTTTATGAAAATTTGCTTTACCAGAATCAGTCGGTTGTTCAGTCAAGGTAGTAATTTTCTCCTTTGGCTCATTATTTTTGCAGGCGAAAAGTGGGTATACAGGTGTTAAACCTGTGATTTTTTTATTAATGGAAGATTTTTCCACAATACTAGTTGGCCTGCCATTCTTAACCCGCCCGTTCGCTCGCGTTTGGTTTGGGTGTTAATTCACGGGCCTAACGGGGATTACACCAATTGAACTAAGTGATCCAATGCAACGTCTTCGCAGCAACTGGATTTACAAAAGGAGTTTTGTTCTGCTGCGAAAGATCCCACTGTCGTTTCAATTCGTGATACCACCTCGCCTGTGCATCCGGTTCGCCCAGTAGCATCAACGTTGGCTTCGACTTTAAACCCTCACCAAGCTTTTGGAATACACCGAGGTCCTGGTGAATGAATTGTTTTCCTAAATGACGAAGCGGCCACCACAAGTACTTGATGAACCCGATCGAAGTATAAAAAATGTGATTGAGCTCTGTTTCCTTCTCATTAATAGGTGTCAGACAGGTAATCGAGACGATCTCATTCTTGCCAGCCTGGATGTGCTCTATCCTTATTCCCGGTAGCTGGAAATTTATTTCGGTTGATGTCCCGCCTTTCAGTACAGAATATCCCTTCGAGTTGGAAGACGGCGCGTGTCGGGTCATTTTGAATCCAAGATCGACCGGCTCGAACTTCTTTTCCTTAAGCTTTAGCTTGCTTGCCGACCTCCAATACCATGATTGATGTACAAAGGTTACGTGGGCGGGATCGATAAGTCCGATGACGGCATGATCAATATCAGCTGGCATTGTAACCTTCTCTACAAAAAGGAAATTTTTATCTTCTGGGATGAGCAAACTCGGCACCCGGTCTTCAGCTCCTTTGAGGTCTTGCTTGTTCAATGGAATATAAACCCAGATCGTACCGTTGATCTCCCTGCACGGATATTGGAACACTTTTATCTTTTTTGGATCAAAGCGTTCATCGGCTAACGCTGGAATTTCAAGACATGTACCGCTATGGTCGAACTTCCATCCGTGATAACAACACTGAATCACCTTACCGTCATACCATCCATGCGACAGCGGTACGCCGCGATGCGGACAGTTGTCTTTTAATGCGAAAGGTTTGTTGTCTTCGCTTCTCCCAAACACAATACGTTCCCCAAGGATCTCCTTAGCAACCAGCTTGCCTTTATGCAAAAGGGTGCCGTGCATGGAGAAATACCATAGATTCTTAAGGAACAGCGATTCGTTCATCGTTTACTTTATTGAGAAGGTCCAAAGAACGGGTTAAACAATAAGTTTCCAAAATGCCCAAAGACAATAAGCTCGCCAAAAATTTGTGCCCTCCAATGCATTCCGCAATCGATTTCTGTAATTTTAGTTGTTTATTTTTAATATTTTAATCCCTTATTTGAAACCAAACATCTTATAACCTAATGAAAAGAAAATTACGCATGGGCATGGTAGGTGGTGGCCTCACCTCATTTATCGGCCCCGTTCATCGCAAAGCAGCCGGCATAGATGGAGAGATCGAGTTGGTCTGCGGAGCGTTCAGCATTATCCCGGGAGAATCCAAAGCAACAGGTGAAGCTCTTTACCTTGATCCCAGCCGGGTCTATGAAACCTACCAGGAAATGTTTGAAGCTGAGAAAAAGATGCCTCCCGAAAAAAAAATAGATTTTGTCTCAGTCGTTACCCCTAATCACGTTCATTACGGCCCTTCAAAAATGGCCCTCGAGTCTGGATTCCATGTTATTGTTGAAAAGCCTATCTCATTTAACCTGGATGAAGCGAAATCACTGCAAAAATTAGTAGATAAGAGCGGGCTCGTATTAGGGCTTACGCATACGTATACAGGCTATCCCTTGGTCAAAGAAGCCAAGGCAATGGTAGCTGCAGGAAAATTTGGAAAGATCCGCAAAGTTTATGTAGAATATCCTCAAGGCTGGTTGTCAACGCTTCTAGAAGGAACAGGGAACATGCAGGCATCGTGGCGAACTGACCCTAAGCAGTCAGGCATGGGAGGTGCCATTGGTGACATTGGTACTCACGCGGCCAACCTCGCTGAATATATTATCGGGTCTGATATCACGGAAATATGCGCAATGCTTAACACTGTGGTTAAAGGACGTCTCCTTGACGACGACAGTTCTATGTTGCTAAAGTTCGCCAATGGCGCAACGGGAGTACTACTCGCAACACAGGTTGCAGCGGGCGAGGAGAACAATCTCAACATCCGCGTCTACGGCGAAAAAGGAGGATTGGAATGGAAACAGGAAGACCCGAACACTATGATCCTGAAGTGGCTCGACAGGCCGAAAGAGATTATTCGTGCCGGTCAGGCTTACCTTTCCGACGATGCGAAGCGATTTACACGAACACCTGCTGGCCACCCGGAGGGATATCTGGAAGCGTTTGCCAATATTTACAGGGAGTTTACCAAAGCAGTACGCGCTCATAAACCGGGCAAAAAGCTTAACATGGCGAAGTTTGATATTCCAGGAGTAGACGATGGAGTTCGCGGCATGACGTTCGTTCAAACTGCCGTTAGATCCTCAGGCTCAACAAGAAAGTGGACGAAGCTGAAATAGCGCGATCCTTTACTCAATAAATGTACAACCAAACATTTCTGTCTATTTAATGAAAACTATTAAAGGACCTGCGATCTTTTTGGCGCAGTTCATGGCGGATAAGCCTCCATTCGATAACCTTAAGACT
>DASVBA010000528.1:0-14858 GCA_036376095.1 Chryseolinea sp. | reverse complement strand
AAAAAATCTTCCAGCCTTTCTTCACCACAAAGCCCCCTGGCCAAGGTACAGGACTAGGGTTGTCCTTGAGCTATGATATCGTTAAGTCACAAGGCGGTGAAATAAAAATTGTTTCAAATGAAGGACAGGGAGCAGAGTTTATTATTCATTTACCTGTAGATTTATGATGACAGATTAATAACGCCTTCTCAAAATATGTTATAGAAATCTTTAAATATAAGGTAATGAAGACTTCTAGTCAATCGGGGATATGTTGTCTGCTTATACTTTTTAGTGTTACCCAATACAGCATCGCTCAAAACCAAAGCTTGCGTTTTGAGCACATAGGAATTGAAGAAGGCTTTGCAAATACTTTTGTAACAGCCATTCTGCAGGACAGAAAAGGCTTTTTGTGGGTCGGTACTGGTGATGGACTATATAAATACGATGGTTATTCTTTTACCAAATACCAGTATGATCCTTTAGATCCCAACTCGCTCTCTCAAAATTTGATATACACCATTTTTGAAGATAAAGCCGGTACCATCTGGACTTCATCAATCGAAGGGTTGTGCAAGTTTGATAGATCCACCGAAACATTTACCCGCTATAAACCTTCGCCGGATGCCATATTTTCCAATCCAAATATTTATTCCATTAATGAAGACACGAATGGAATGCTGTGGGTAGGAAGCACAACAGGCGAATTGTGCCGCTTCGATAGGAAAACGGGAAAATTTTTGGAAGAAAGTTTTGATTTGGATTTTGACCGGCTACCGAGCGACACAGCCCCAAGTATAGGCTATATAAACTCCATTTATAAGGACCAGTCAGGTATACTTTGGGTGGGAAATTCAACCGGATTGCACGCTTTAAAGTTAACTGAAGCAAAAGCAAGCGAACCCTCAGCCGTTAGTATTACGCATTACCGCCATGATCCGTTAAATCCAAGTAGTTTAAGCAGCAATCTTGTCGGATCTGTGATTGAAGACAAGGCCGGCATTATCTGGGTTGCAACCGATAATGGACTAAATAGCTTTGATAGAAAGACAGGCATATTTAAACGCTATCGGCATGATCCTAAAAATAGTCACTCTATCAGCAGTAATAATTTGGTTTTTTTTCCTGGACCCGATATTAAAGAAGACCAGGACGGCAATCTATGGATCGGTACCGACAAGGGGTTAAATAAACTTAATAAGGACCGTACTATTTTCACATCTTATTTTAACAACCCCACTGATGCTAACAGTATAAGTTCTGACATTATTACTTCCGTAGAAATTGACCTCGCTGGTATTTTATGGGCCGGTGCCTGGAATGCAAAGCTTAATAAATCAGACTTAAATAAAAAAGCTTTCGGACTTAACCGCCATGATCCTGATAATATTAACTCTTTAAGTAATAACGAGGTAACGGTAATATTGGAAGATGCAGAAGGTGTAATCTGGATAGGTACTTCTGGCGGAGGCTTGAATCGCTGGGATCAAAAAAACAATCAATTCAGCCATTACAAGCACAACCCTAACAATCTCAGAACGCTGAAACACAATTACATTGGAGCGATCTTGGAAGACCGGGCTGGGAACCTTTGGGTATGCAATGGAGATGTTCTATCTCAGTTTCACAAACAAACAGGTGAATTCACCCACTATAGCGATATCCCAAATAATGATAATGGAGAGGAGTGGATTTTATCTATGACAGAAGATCGGCAGGGACTTCTTTGGTTAGGTCTTGCCGGTACTGGGATCAAAAGTTTTGATAAAAAATCCGGCTACTTCGAGCGTTACTATCATAATCCTGCCGACACTAATGGTATTAGTGATTACGTGGCAATAAAACTTTTTGCTGATTCAAAAGATAATATATGGATCGGCCATACCAGTATGGCGACTGACAAATTTAACAAACGTACCCGCCGCTTCACCCACTATAAGCATGACCCATACGATTCTACGAGCATCAGTTCTAATATTGTAAGTAGTTTTTATGAAGATCCAGAAGGAAATGTTTGGATCGGGACATCAGGGGGAGGCTTATGTTACTTCGATTCTCAACAAGAAAAATTTACTACCTATACCAATAAGCACGGGCTACCCGATAATTCAGTGCATTCGATCTTGAACGACAACACGAACAACCTTTGGCTGGCTACCGGTAAAGGTCTTTCACGTTTTGAGCCCGATACAAAAACATTTACTAATTACGACTATAAAGACGGGTTGCTAAGCAATTTTGGGGGTGCCGCGCTTAAAGGAGAGGATGGCACATTATATTTTGGGGGCGATAATGGATTTAATTTTTTTGATCCTGATAAAATTAAGGCAGACGGCATGATAGCACCAATAGTTATTACCCAATTTAAACTGTTTGATAAACTAATAAAGGGCGCTAGTGAATTAAAAGAAATTGTTTTGGATCACGATCAAAATTATTTCTCCTTCGAATTTTCATCGCTAAGTTTTTATAACCCATCAAAAAATCAATATGCTTACAAACTGGAGGGTTTTGATAAAGATTGGGTCTACAGCGGATCAAGACGGTATGCCGGATACACGTACGTTGATCCGGGTACATATACTTTTAAAGTTAAAGGTACAAACAGCGATGGCGTCTGGAATGAAACGGGAACGTCCATTATCATAAATATAAGACCTCCATGGTGGCGCACGTGGTGGGCGTATTGTTTTTATGGTATATGTTTTATTGCCGGCATAGTTATAATAAGTCGCTATCAGCGCAGAAGAGTAATTAATAATGAAAGGGAACGGGCAAGGGAAAGAGAGATGGAGCAGGCACATGAGATCGAAAAAGCTTACCATGAATTGAAAGCTACTCAGGCACAACTTATCCAATCTGAAAAAATGGCATCTCTGGGTGAACTCACTGCTGGCATTGCTCATGAAATTCAAAACCCCTTAAACTTCGTCAATAATTTTTCGGATTTGAATAAGGAACTGGTTGCCGAAATGGAAAATGAAATTGAACAAGGAAATATCAAGGAGGTAAGAGCAATCGCAAGGAGTATTGCTGTTAATGAAGAAAAAATAAATCACCATGGAAAAAGAGCAGATGCTATTGTGAAAGGGATGTTACAGCATTCCCGCTCCAGTAGCGGCCAAAAAGAGCTTACGGATATTAACGCGCTGAGCGATGAATATATAAGATTAAGTTATCATGGCCTTCGCGCAAAAGACAAATCATTTACTGCTACGATTAAAACTGATTTTGATGAAAACATTGGATCCATCAATATTATACCTCAAGAAATAGGGAGAGTCATTCTCAATTTGATCAACAATGCATTTTATGCCGTGTCCGCCAAAGCCACAGCGACGGCGGACAGTAAGTATGAACCGACGGTTTCCATCAGCACCAAAAAAACGGGTAATAAAATTTTGATTTCAGTAGCAGACAACGGCGCCGGCATCCCAACCAAAGTATTGGATAAAATCTTTCAACCCTTCTTTACCACCAAACCAACAGGACAAGGGACGGGATTGGGATTGTCACTTAGTTATGATATTGTCAAGGCACATGGGGGTGAATTGAAAGTAGAGACGACGGAGGGTGAGAGTTCTACATTTTACATTGAGTTACCCACAGGAACTGACACATGACTAAAATAACCATATCAGTCTTGTTGTTCGCGTTGAGTATAGGATGTACTCAAGGTATGAAAATCATTAGCAGTCTAAGCAGCCTTGAGTTGACCCAGGAAATCATACCAAAGGATACCACTGCTGTTAATGATCTACTGGGAAAAGCCGGCGCCTACTTTTTTTCCAAACCGGATTCGAGCCTGTATTTTGCCAGGAACGCCTTAGATCTTGCCCGCAAGCTCAACTTGATCGAACAGGAAATTGTGGCGCTGCAAGGATGTGGCGAGGCTTATCGGTTTCTTGGGGATTATCCGAGCTCCCTCGATTGTCAGCTTCAGGCATTGGAACTTTCCCGGAGTAGCAAAAAAAAGAACTATGAGGCCACTAGTCTGGGATTCATCGGGTTCACGTATTCAGAATTGAGTGAATATCGGCAGGCACTTCCTTATCAATTTGCCGCCAACGCTATATATGAACAATATCCTGACGCTATTAGTAGTGCCTTCAACCTATCCAATATGGGTAATACTTATGCAGGTCTAAGACTATTTGATTCCGCTCTCTTTTTTCTCGACAAAGCATGGACGCAAGCGCAGGAGGTTAAACACCCGAACCTTATGGTGCTAACACAGCGCAGACTTATCACCGTCAAGCTTGCGTTGGGAAACTATGACGAGGCATTGAGTATCTATCGCTCTGCGATTGAACGCGCCACAAAAGGGAACGACAGGGTGAACCCCGCCCCTCTTAATCTGCTGGCTGCAGAGTTGTACCTCAAACTTCACCAACGAGACTCTTCCCTCTACTATGCACGGCTCGCTTTGGCACACGCGAGGATCTCTTCACAACGTCAACAGATACTCCAGGCCGCCAATCATATTGCAAACATTCTTCGCGAAGAATCTTCGCATGACAGCGTAATCTATTACCAGGATATTGTCTTAGCGATGAAGGATAGTCTTTTCGGTCCGGACAAATTCAAACGGCTTCAGATTCTGGCGCTACGCGAGCAGCAGAGAAAATCGGACCTGGCGCGTGAGCAAGATGAATTCCGAAACCAGTCCAGGTTGCTTGGATTGACTGGTATTCTGATATTCATTTCAGTCATTGCATTCATTCTTTATAAAAATTTTCGGCAAAAACACAAAGTCAACCTGATTCTGGAAGAACAAAAGCTCAAACTGGAGCAAACGTTAGTCAATCTTAAAGCGACACAGACACAACTCATCCAATCTGAAAAAATGGCTTCATTAGGTGAACTAACCGCCGGGATCGCCCATGAAATTCAAAACCCATTGAACTTTGTAAATAACTTTTCGGAGGTTATTACGGAATTAATCGATGAACTTGAACAGGAAGCTGTACGCGGAAATCTTAAGGAAATAAAAGAGATCGCCAAAAACATTAAAGACAACGGACAAAAAATTGTACATCACGGCAAGCGTGCCGACGCTATTGTGAAAGGAATGTTGCAGCACAGCCGAAGCAGCAGTGGTGACAAAGAAGCGACAAACATTAATACACTCGCCGATGAATATCTCAGACTCGCCTATCACGGTTTTCGCGCTAAAGACAATACTTTTAATGTCACGTTGAAAACTTCATTTGATGATAGAATAGAAACTATAGAGATCGTTCCCCAGGACATCGGGCGGGTGATCCTGAATATTCTTAATAACGCGTTCTTCGCAGTTAATGAGAAGTCCACCTTCGCCGAGGCTACGGCGGATAAAAGTTACGAGCCGACGGTCACCGTAAGCACAAAGAAGTCCGGTGGCGTCGTATCAATTTCAATTGCAGACAACGGTAACGGTATACCAGAAAAAGTATTGGGCAAGATCTTTCAACCTTTCTTCACTACTAAACCAACAGGAGAAGGAACCGGCCTGGGATTGTCCTTGAGTTATGATATCGTTAAAGCGCATGGAGGCGAATTGCAGGTGAAAACCAAAGAAGGCAATGGCTCTGAGTTTATTATCGTGCTTCCTTCCGCCTGATCAGTACTAAAAGAGTAATGCATGCCCTCGCATATGACCTTTGGGGCACCAACTAGGGTGCAATTTTTAACTTTCCCGCCATAATGTTATCTTATCATTGGTATGGCGAACGCATCACATCGCTTCAAAAAAATAAAATACGAACAGAAGGATTCTTCGAACCAGCTTTTCAGACAGTTGACCAAGAAAAAAACGCTCTATTTTGCCGTCAATCACATCTCGAGGTATGGCAACATGCTCTTGTGCATTAAGGCCCTCACACTTCTTTTGACAATCGCCATTTCCTATTATTTCGTACTAACAGTCGATAACTATCCTCTCCTTCAGGTCTCTTTCCTAACCCTTGGAGTAACATGCGTTGTAACCGGTATGAACCTCGGTCACGACGCCGCACATAACTGTCTGACGGGCATAAAAAAGATCGACAACACTATTTTCGAGATCATTTTCGGCTTGCAGGGCATAAACGGCTATCTCTGGAAAATAAGGCATAACCATTCGCACCATCCGTTTCCGAACGTTCATACTGTAGATTCTGATCTCGAAATTACGAACATCTTTTTTCTGAGCCCCAACCAGCGAAAAAAGAGGATCCACTATTATCAGCACATCTATGCGCCGTTTGCTTATATGTTCATGTCGTTGTTGTGGATTTGTTACGTCGACTTCAGATTATTTCGCAAAACAACATTGGCGAATCTGGAGTCAATGGAACATCATAGAATTGAAGCAATCAAACTTGTTCTCTATAAGGTCACCTCCATTACAATCTTTCTGATCCTTCCAATCCTCTTCTCCCCACTGGCTACAAGTCTGATTATCTGTGCTTTCCTCGTTATGCATTTATTGACATCAATGGCGCTTACATTTACTTTTTTTATATCGCATCATGTCATGGAGATCAGCTACAATGCCCCCGACAACAATGTAATTCATACCTCTTGGGTCGAGCAGCAGATCCATGCAACAATGGATTTTCATGCGGAAAGCAAAACCGCTAACTTCATTTTCGGAGGCTTTAACGCGCACTTGGCCCATCACTTGTTCCCGGACGTTTGTCACATTCATTATCCAGCGCTTTCGTCACTGATAAAACAAACACTGGCCGAACATTCTATAAAGTACAACTCCTTAGGTTTTTTTGCTGCCCTTCGGTCACACCTGGCGCTGCTGAAAAATCTTCCCCGCAAAAGCGAAATACACGAATGAAGAAGGTGATCATCTCTGTACACGATGTCTCTCCGTTTTTCGAAAAAGAAATTGAGATCATATTAGAAGCGCTTAAGGATTTCGAAAAGTCCTTCTTAATAACTCCACGTTGGAATGAAAATCATTCACTACCGACAGATTTCCTGAAAAAGTTGTCGGCCGAAGATCTCGTCGTCCACGGATTAACACATCAAACGAACAAAAGGGATTATATGGGAAATTTATTGTCAATGTCGGGCAGGTCTTGCAAGGAATTTTACGGGCTAAACAAAGCAGAGACCCTGACCAAAATACAAACAGCAAAAGAACTTTTTGAAGACACGTATAATAGAAAACCAACAGGTTTTATTCCGCCCATGTGGTATCACAATAGCCACTCAATCGAAATTCTTAAAAGCCTCGGTTTTGCGTATACAGAATCGGAAACATCTTTCATAAACCTGCGCAACAACGTAACCACGTTTTCGATTCCTGTTTGTTTTGATTTCGGTAATAACAAATTACTGTCGCTGGTCGCCCTTTATGGATGGAAGTACATCTTAAAACATTTGAGACAATCATTGATCCGGTTTTCCATTCACCCGTCTGACACCAGAAATGGCTTCCTTCCGGATATTCTTGAAATTCTTAAGTGGTTCCAATCAATGAATTATACCTTCATAAGATATGCTGAATTAGTAAAGATTTGAAATGCTATCGATCATTATCAGTACGTTGAATGAAGAACACTACCTGCCCATGCTGTTGGAGTCCTTAGCTCAGCAGAAGGGAACAGTTTTCGAGGTCATTATTATGGATGCGCATTCCGACGATGACACGGCCGGCGTTGTTAAGCGTTATCAAAACCTAACAAATTACCCCATTCGATTTTTCCAACTTGAAAGACCCGGCATATCAGTGCAAAGAAATACCGGGGTTGATCACGCGATATATGACCAACTGCTGTTTTTAGATGCAGACGTGCTGCTTCCTCAGGATTTTATTAAGGAGAGCCTACGACAAATAACGACTGAGAACATTGAAGTCGCAGGCACCAAAATATATTCTGCGGAAGCCAATCCATTGTTCCGGCTGATGTATTGGAGTTATTCCACGTTTTATCTGCCCATTGTGCGGCTGACAAATCCAATCGTACATGGATGCTCTATCTTCGCCACAAAACAGATCCACCGAAAAATCGGAGGTTTCAGGAAGGATGTGACATTTGAAGACTTTCGATATGCTTCGGAGGCGGCAAAGTTCTACCGGCCCAGGCTACTCAGGAACGTGTACGTAAAGACCTCTGCGAGGAGATATTACAAATTCAACCTTGCGGAGTGGTCAGAACTTTTTCTGGCTGGTATCTATTCCATTTTTAAAGCAGGTATCGAAGGAAAAAAGAATATGAAAAGATATCATGAAAACTCAGGCAAACATCAACTTCCCAGATACTGATGCTGTGTGCATTAGTACGCCTCCCGGGTTTCATAGGCATTTGAGGTCACAGCGAACCACGCACGACATATTCTTAACGCTTCCCATAGTGGCCGTTGTGACTCCTTCGTGATGCGCCACCGCTATAGCCCCGATAACTATCGGGGCGCACGCGGTCGTCGTGACCTTGCATTCGTCATGCCTTCGGCTCACCGGCGTACGTACAACTATTGAGCTATCCGCCATCAATCCTGGTCGAGCACGAACTCCCTTATCGTCTTAAAGGCGTAGTTCTTTGACCGCATCCAGGCGAGCCAATCCTTGAAACGGTGAACCATTCTTTCGCCCGAGTTCCGGGACACAAACGCCGGAAGTCCATAATCGACGTTGGCGAGGTCAGTAAACTCCCACGGGTGGAAGTAAGTATTCAGGTATCCATCACTGTTAATGGTACGCACGCAGGCGGCCTGGTACAACCAGAGCGGCAGATTGTGGAATGACAGCCAGAACAGTGGCAAACGTATGAGTGGTGTGGCCGATGCAGGCAGCTGAATAAGTTTATCGGTTACGAATCGTGTTCTCGGCTTAAAAAAATTATTATACCGTCCAGGTAAGTACACCGGATTAAGGGAAGAATTATATCGGTATCCGGCGTCCTGAATAGCCTGATCGCTGACTGGCTTCATACGGGCCATTCGGAAGCCGTCAACGGAACAGCCGGAGAGACGTTCAAGCTCCACCTTCGATTCGAGTAGGTGCTTTTCTTCAAATACGGAGTGGAAGTACCCATGCGACGCCAGCTCATGGCCCTCATCGATAATTCTTTTTATTAGCTTGCCAGCATGGGTGGCAAAAACCACTGTACTAAAAAAGGTCGCTTTGATGTTATTGTGAAGGAGAATATCTAATATAGTCGACGTACCTTCCGATGAAACTTTGATCTGATCAGAAAAGTCAATGGTTTTGCCATACTCCATCGGCATGTCGAATTCTTCCAGATCGAACGAAAGCAAAACTGTCTTCATTTTCTCTCAGTCACCTTTGTGCCTTCGGATTTAGAATAATTCGTGTCGCGTATAAAGTAATGAGGCCGTTGTTTGGACTGAATTACAAGCTTGCTGATATACAATCCTAATACACCTGTCATCAATAGCTGCAGGCTTCCAAAGAAGATCACCGATATCATCAATGACGTCCAGCCCGACACTGCCTTTCCCATTATGTAACTGACGAGCGCATAAGGAACTAATATCATCGAAATAAGGAACAGGATAATACCGAGGTAAGCGATCATTTGAAGTGGACGCACACTAAAGGCTGTAATTCCCCGAAAAGCAAATGACAACATCCTTTTGAGATTGTACTTGGTCTGACCGGAATAACGCTCCCGGGGTTCGTAGTCGATCGCAGTCTGCTTGAACCCGGCCCACTTAACAAGGCCACGAATGAACAGCTCACTTTCATTCAAGTGCGCAAATGCATCCAGAACATTCCGGTTCATCAGTCGGAAATCAGCTGTTCCACTCTCGAGCTTCAGGTCGGAGATCTTATCCATAAGAAAATAAAAAAGAACGGATGTTTGTTTTTTAACCCATGAAAGATGCTTATTGGGATGCCGGCGTGTATAAACCACATCGTATCCCTCCTCCCACTTCTTTATCAACTTAAGCACAACCTCGGGAGGATGCTGGAGATCGCAATCCATCGAGATCACGCAATCACCATTGGAGACATCCAGCCCTGCCTTTAATGCATATTGGTGCCCGAAATTTCTTGAGAGTTCGATGTAAAAAACATTATCATTTTGCTTTGCAAGTTCCTTTAGAACCTGCAAAGAACCATCTGTGCTGCCATCATCCACAAAAACAAATTCTTTTAAATAGGGTAGCGATGCCAGCTGGCCCGACAACTCCTTGTGCAGGACCGGTATATTTGTAGCCTCATTGAAGACTGGAACCACAATAGAAATTTTTCGGGATTCGGATGTCATTTAAAATTGGGCAAGGGATTTAAACACAAATATGCCATTACTCCAGTTTATAAACCTTAAAATATTCAGACTGATGCACTACGGGGTACGGCAAAGAGGTCTCTCCATGCAGTTTAGTGGCCTGCACCACATATTTGCAACCCCTGTCTTTTAGGGATTTAATGTACAAACTATCGGCAAGTCTTGGATCTTCGATCGTCCATCCGCGTCGGTGCGCGAAATACATAGGCGTGGGGTTATGTTCACCGCCGTTTATCACGATGAGGTCATTCCTTTGGGAGACCTTATCCATGATGCCCTCCAGTGTGGCCAGAGATTTGTATGGCTCCCGCAACCTGAAGTCATAAACTTGGGAAGCCAGACTTTCAATCCCGACAATAACCAGTATAACCGCCACGATCTTCTTGTTGTTAATGTATGAAAGACCGCATCCGGCAATAAACGCCATTGCCGGAATTACGGTGATCACATAATAAGTATCACCGATTATAAACGAGCCTGTTTTGACAAGGATCACATGAAACGCAATAAAAGGCAAGAGAAAAACTCCAAGCGTTAACCACTGCCGGTTTCTTATGATCAGGAAAACACCTGCGAGAAATGCAGCATAACCGGTGTATTTAAAAGGTTTGTCATACAATCGCTTCATGACCAAACTAAAATTTTGGAATATCGCATCCAATCCATCTCGAAAGCTCATTCCCATAAAAAAATGCGAACCGAATCCATATGTGGTGTTGAGATGTGGTACCCACACGAAATACCACCAACAAACATTAACAAGTATCAACAATGAAAAAAATGATAGCAGAACTTTTCTTTGAAGCGGAATCAGCGAATTGAAAAGTGGAAAAACGAGAATTGTGAGGATCGTCGCTGCCATTATTTTTGAAAGACAACCCATCAGTGCCAGAATAAAGAACAAGAAAAGGCGACGAAGCTTTCCTTCATCGAGGTACATGAAGGCATAGTAAAGGCTTATTATACAAAGTGACGCAGCAAACACATCAGGGATGATTTTACGCGAATATGAAAACCAAAAAGATACGAGCAGGAAGATCGTCGCATTGAAGGCGGATGACTCTCCAAAATACCTTTTTATCAACTTGTAGAAATAGAGGATTCCAATTGAAGCGGTCATCAATACTACCAAACGGCCGGACCAATGCTCATAGCCAAAGATCAGGCTGACCAAATAAATGATATAGTTTAAAATTGGAAATTCACTACCTACGATTCCGGTCAATTCGCCCGCCACGTCAACTGTCGGATAAAAAATATTCGCATCCCTTTCGTAAAAATTGCGCGCAATCATCAGTCCGTCGGTCTGACGCCAGTTATGTCCCACCTCAAGAGGTAGGTTTGTTATTCCATACAGTCGGAGAATGAAGAAAAAAATGATCCAAAACCTTATGTCTTTAAGATAGCGCGCTAACAGTTCTTTAATGCTCATGTCTTGACGGCCGAAGGACTATAACATCACCGTTATGCAATTTAGAAAGGGGATGGAATCCTTTCGAGTATTCAGCGAAAATTTTAAGGTTAGCCATCCTGATCGACTGTCATCCGGCCAATATTGGAACGTTTCTTAATTCCATTTTTAACCATAGCTTTGGCAGACATGGTGGCACAAAAGGAAAAGACTTACGGGATATTTTCCCTTCCTGTTGTAGTCGGTGCGCTCGGTTTTTTTGTCGACGTATACGACCTGCTCTTATTCAACATCGTCCGACGTTCCAGCTTTCAGGATCTTGGTGTTACCGGCGAGGCAATGAAAACTGTAGGCGAGCGAATTATCAGCTGGCAAATGGTTGGCCTTATGGTCGGCGGTATTGCCTGGGGTATGCTTGGGGATAAAAAAGGAAGAAAGAGCGTGCTGTTTGGATCGATCCTACTTTACTCCCTTGCCACTATCGCCAATGGTTTCGTCACCAGTGTAGAACAGTATACATGGCTGAGATTCATTGCCGGCCTGGGACTAGCAGGTGAGCTGGGGGCCAGCATTACATTAACCTGCGAGCTTCTGCCAAAAGAGAAAAGAGGAATTGCTGCGGCATTGATCGCAACCTGTGGGATATTCGGCACCACGGCCGCTTACTACATTCACTTTCTCAGCGACGAGAACTGGAGACTGTGCTACTATATCGGTGGGGGTATGGGCTTTGCGCTTTTGTTGCTCAGGGTTGGTGTGCTCGATAGCAAGATGTATAACCTCACCAAGGACCAACATGTTCCAATGGGAAATTTCTGGATGCTGCTAAACAACCAGGAACGTTTCTTCCGATACCTCAGATGTATCTTGATCGGTGCACCGGTCTGGTATTGTATCGGTGTACTTATTACGTTCTCCGATGAATTTGCAAAACAGTTCGGAATTACGGGTTTCGATCAGCCCAAGGCGCTGATGCTGCAATACCTGGCACTTGCAGCCGGCGATATGTTCGCTGGATTTTTTAGCACCTGGATAAAAAGTCGCAAGAAGACGCTTTTTATCTACTACGGCATCACAATTTTGTTTGCCACCCTGTTCTTCGGATTAAAAGGTGGAGGCAATGCGTTCAACATGTATCTCATTTGTATGGGACTGGGATTCGGGTCAGGAATGTCAGTATTGTATATAACAATGAGCGCCGAACAATTTGGCACGAATCTCCGGGCAACCGCTGCCATCTCAATTCCAAATTTTGTCAGAGGATTACTTCCATTGATCTTACTGCTTTTCCAGGGACTGCGTCACGAGCGAGTTCTTAATAACTATGTTACCGCTGCCTGGGTTACAGGAGCAGTATTTATAGTTATCGGGCTTGTCTCTGTGTTCTACACGCGTGAATCCTATGGAAAAGATCTCAATTTCGTAGAGCGATGATGTTACAAGACTCGAAGCAATAAATAATTCACTGAGTGCCTGCTAGCTCGATCTTAATGAGCTATCATTTAACTTCGACTACATGAGTATCGGTCCAAGTGTCATGCCAGCCTTGGGGTACGGTTCCAAGAAAAGAGCATCCTTCGAATGGTTCTAATAGGAAGGCAAAGAATTTATCAAATTGGTTCGGCACTATAACAGTCCTGCTTTCGTCTAGTCTTCACCCGGTAATATACCTCCCTTCGATATTTGGGGTGCGAAATTCGCTGGTCACCCACGGCCACCCCCCCAACTTCAGGCTACTCCCATGCATTGGGGTAAGCGGGCAAGTGTTACTCCTAACTTATCACTAATATCTGCTTCTCCAATTTGTTATATTTGATATATGCCTTCTTTAATTCCGGGCTATGAGTATGACATCTTTATCAGTTACCGCCACAAAGACAACAAGGGCGATCACTGGGTAACTGAATTTGTCGAGGCGTTGAGGACCGAACTTGAATCCACGTTCAAAGAAGACATTTCAATCTATTTCGATTCCAACCCGAAGGATGGTCTCCTTGAAACACATGATGTTGATGAATCCCTTAAGTCGAAACTGAAATGCCTTATCTTTATTCCGATAATATCGCAGACATATTGTGATCCTAAGAGCTTTGCCTGGAAGAATGAATTCCTGGAGTTCAAGAAGAAGGCATCGGAAGACCAGTATAAACTGAAGATAAAACTTCCCAATGGAAATGTCGGTAGCCGGATACTGCCCGTCTGCATTCACGAACTGGACAGGGAGGACAAACAATTACTCGAAGACGAATTAGGTGGTGTACTTCGTGGTATTGATTTTATTTATCGGACCCCCGGAGTTGTTCGTCCATTGAAACCTCATGAAGAAGATCCAAAGGGAAATTCCAACCACACATTTTATCGCGATCAGCTGAACAAAGTTGCTCGCTCTATTAAGGAACTCATAGTTGGAATGCGGAGCACTTCGTCATCTCCTGTTGAACAAACTTCGGTGCGGTCTGACGTTGTACTTCCTGCGACGAAGAGAAAGATGGCATTTGCGGCGGTTGCCATTATTGCCGTTGGTTTATTGAGCTTTACCTACTATTACTTTGGAGGTTTTGGAAGCCGGATAGGCGCTACAGTTGATAAATCTATTGCTGTACTTCCATTTGCTAACATGAATCGCGATTCAACTCAGGACTATTTCAGTGATGGTATTACGGAAGATATTCTTAACCATCTCACTAAAATTTCAGATTTAAAAGTAAAATCCAGAACGTCGACGCTTCAATACGCTAATAAGGAAAAACCTATCCCTGAAATTGGTGAAGAACTCGGAGTTGTCAATGTAGTACGAGGTAGTGTCCGGCGTGAAGGAGACAACGTGCGAATCGTTGTTGAGTTAGTGGATGCCAAAACAGACGTCGCGCTTTGGTCGGAAAGTTACGACCGCGAAGTAAAAGATGTGTTGAAGCTCCAAAGCGAAATCGCAATAGAAATTGCCAACGCATTAAAAGCCAGGCTTACCGAAACTGAACGAAAGAACATTGAGACCGTAGCTTCTTACAATATCGACGCATATGATTATTTTTTGAAAGCAAGGGAAGGACGTTTTTCATACAATGGCACTAAGAGTGAATTAGGTATAATGCTTCAGGTGATTGACCAGGCTATAAAATTGGACATGAAGTTTTCAGAGGCGTTTGCCCTGAAGGCACGAGCTTGGTTTAATATGCGGACTTTTGGCGTGCCTCAAAAAACCTGGCAGGACTCCGCTATATACTACAGTAATA
>DASVBA010000525.1:0-2829 GCA_036376095.1 Chryseolinea sp. | reverse complement strand
AACCAGCAGGACGAGGATAAGCCCGTAAATTATTTTAAACATTGTTGTTGTGTTCATATTGTTCGGGATTAGTTATGTCTTTACTCCTTCTCACCGGCCAAATTCGTACCACCACCATTTTGGCGGAAAAAGGCACTTTGTAATGGTGACATTTCCACAAGGCCCACCTTTAGTGAGAAAAATAGCCACAGTTATTTGGGCCAAACCACATTATTTCAATGATTTGACAAACTTAACATCCATTTAAGCCCAACTTGTTGCACAGGTCGGTCCTACCCCTTAGTTTGTAAAAAAAGACGCATGAAAAAGAGTGGTCAGCCGAAGGATACCTTCTTTGACCGGGATCTGAGCTGGTTATCGTTCAACGCCCGTGTGCTGGCGGAGGCTCAACGCAAAACCGTTCCCCTTATGGAACGTTTAAAATTTTTATCCATTTATTCCTCTAACCTCGATGAATTTTACCGAGTTAGGATGCCAGCGATCATGGCCCTCGGAAGATTGGAATCTGATGGTACCATAAAACAATCTGCAAGGCTTAAACGGATTAATGCTGCAATCCACAGGCAACTCAATCAGTTTGGCAAAACACTGACAAGAAACATACTTCCAGACCTGATAAGCCAGGGCGTTAACCTTCTCATCAACCAACAATTCGCCAAGGCCCTCAGAAAGGAAATTGAAGAAATTTTCTTCCAGGAAATTGCCGGCTTCATCCACATCGTTGAGTTAACAGGAGAAAACAATTTTTTCCCGGAAAACAATAAATTATACCTGGCGACAACTATTCAAACCGCCGAAGGAGTAAAGCGATGTTATATTCTCAATATACCGTCCGATCAACTGCCTCGTTTTTACAGCATTAACTACCATGACACTCCACATATTATTTTCCTTGACGACATAATAAAGTCAAACATCAATAAGATATTTCCAGGCCTTGTATGCCTTTCATGCAACAGTTTTAAGATCACCAGAGATGCAGAACTTGACCTCAAAGATGAATTTGACGGAAACCTGGCAAAAAAAATTGAGCGCGAGATAGCGCGCAGGGACTACGGCCTGGCCACACGTTTTTTGTATGATCCCGCAACTCCGCAGGATACCCTTGAATTACTGGGCCAACAGTTCGGTCTTCGAAAAGCTACCTACGTTGTTGGAGGTACTTATCACAATCTTAAAGATCTTTCAGTCCTCCCGCTTAAGGATAAGTCATTCTTTTTTGAAGAATGGAGGTGCAAGAAGCTCAGGATAAAACCTGACGGGTTGAAACTGCTCGATTATCTTCAGCGCAAGGAAATTCTTTTACATCCCCCCTATCACAGTTATGACACGGTATTACGGTTTTTTAATGAGGCCGCCATTGACGAGGACGTAAGGCGAATTTATGTAACGCTGTATCGCGTCGCGAAAGACTCGCGGATTGCCAACGCAATGATACAAGCCGCGCGGAATGGCAAAAAGGTTACCGTGTTCGTCGAGCTGAAGGCAAGGTTCGATGAAGCCAACAATATAAAATGGGCAAAGCGGATGAAAGAAGCCGGAGTCGACATCATTTATAGTATCCCTGAGTTGAAGGTTCACGCTAAGCTTGCTCTCATAAAACGCAAGAAAAATGACAAGACGGAATACTTCGGTCTGTTGTCCACCGGAAACTTCAACGAGGGTACTGCAAGATTTTACACGGACCACATTCTGATGACGTCCAATCATAATATGCTGACTGAAGCGGAAGAGCTCTTTCGATTCCTGAAAAAACGAAAAAAGCCATCGAATACAACCTCATTAACATTCCGGCATCTCCTGGTCGCTCAATTCAATCTCCAGGCACGGTTCATAGAACTGATAGATCGTGAAATCAAGAATGCCCGGAAAGGCCTTTCGGCGTCCATTGTGATAAAGCTCAACAATCTGGAAGAAAAAGTGATGATCGCTAAATTGTATGAGGCGTCGCGGGCTGGCGTTAAAATCTCCTTGCTGGTGCGAGGAATATGTTGTCTCGTTCCCGGTGTGGACGGCATGAGCGAAAACATTAACGTGATCCGAATTGTCGATCGTTACCTTGAGCATGGACGGATATTCATCTTCCATAATAAAGGCAGACGGGAAATATTTATGGGTTCGGCTGACTGGATGGACCGGAATCTTTATCGCCGCATCGAGGTTTGTTTCCCGGTCTACCAAAAGAATATGAAAGACGAGATCATTCAAATGATAAACCTTCAGCTCAGCGATAATGCGCAGGCCGTACAGATCGATTCAAAGGGAAATAATAGTCCGGTATCTGCAGGACAGGGACAGGATTCACTCCAATCTCAATCAGCAATCAACGCCCTTCTGACATCTGAATTAAAAACCGATGTTGCTCATGAACCTATACATTAAAAATATGGTTTGCCAACGCTGTGTTCAGTCTGTGGGCGAAGTGTTGTCTTCTCTTGGGTTGCATGCCAGCAAAATTGGGTTGGGAGAAGTTGAACTAACGGAAGACCATCTCAGTAATGATAAACTAACCGCAATCGACAAGGCTCTGGAGGAAAGAGGTTTTGAGCGCATCGACGACCGGAAGGCACGACTGATCGAATCCATCAAGAACATGGTGATCAAAATGATACACCACTCAGACCATGTTGACAGGAAATATAATTGGTCAACGCAGCTGTCAGAGGAACTTCACTACGACTATAACTATCTCAGCAACTTGTTTTCATCCGTTGAAGGAATAACCCTGGAACAGTATATTATCAGACAAAAGATCGAAAAAGTAAAGGAGCTGCTTTTCTATGACGAGCTGAGCCTAAGCGAGATCGCACACAAGCTTGGATACAGCAG
>DASVBA010000583.1:0-3769 GCA_036376095.1 Chryseolinea sp. | reverse complement strand
ACGTCTGTGAATAGTGACGCCGAGCCCGCTCCCAACATCATACCAATACTAAACAAGGCGTGAAATGACGTCATAATCGGTCTCTTGTATTCGCGCTCAACGAGGATCGCTTGTGCATTCATTGCTACGTCCAGCATTCCCGTTACTATGCCGATAAAAAAATTGAGAACAATGAGCAACAGGAGATTTTGAGCAAGTGGAATCAAGGGTACAAAAGCGCAATACAAGATGGCTGAAAGCAATGTGATCTTACGACTCCCATTCTTGATGATCACCCAGCCGGTAAACGGCATTGCGCCAACGGCCCCGATGGATGACGCCAGCAAGACCAGACCGATCGTGCCATCATCCGCATTATATAACTCCTGGATCCTTGGAAGCCGCGAAACCCAGTTGGCGAAAACAAATCCGTTAATAAAGAAAGCAGTTTTGACAGCAATTCGGTGAAGCAGCACTGTTCTATTTTTTGATACGCGATGTGTTTACATCAGTAGTGGCGTAAAGGAAGTTACGGAATTGCGGGCTATTTCCGTGATGATCAGTTTTCGTATGGCCTCACTGCAAATGTCCCTGTGCCTTTTCCGGATACACCCTTGCCCGTCATTCCTTCTACAACTACTTCATAATCGCCGGCAATGTCGGAAGTATAGAATTCCAGTTTTTTATTGCCGTCCTTGTCCGTTATTACTTCCGGAGCCCAAAACAATAGTTGGCGTTGATCGGGGAGTCGCGAATCGCGCAATTTGGAAGTCTCATAGGACGGGGAATAGAATTCACGTTGAAGTTGAAGGCCCTCGTAGTCGAGCTGTAAAATTCGGGGATTCAATTGAAATCCGGCAAGGTCACCCGCATAAGTTGTAAAACTCACCACTCCGGGCAGCGATAAAACTCCCATATAATATCTCCGGGTCAGCACTTCAAGCTTCCGGACCTTCAATGGATCGAACTCCATTATCTCGTCCGTATCAAAAACGGGGATGCCATCCAACAGGACCAATGGATCTTCGTCAAACACTTTCTTGTTAACCTCATCGAGAACCAAAAAATGAAAACCATCCTTGCGTTTGCGAACCATTACACCGGGAACATATTCACGCAGAATTTCCTCCATCACGGGAAACCGCGTGTAGTCATCCAGGTAATACGTTGCATCTGCTTTACCGTAAAACGCTGTCGTATCGACCCCGGAAGCTTTAATCTTACTCCGATCCTGGTAAAATACGTCCTGAACCTGCATGCCTATGCTACGGGAAATGATCAACGGCTCAAGGGTTTGGGCAAGATTAAAAACAGGGGGCCGGTGGGTGCCAAACCGATCCGAGAATGGACTCGAGATCTCAAGGCTGCTGATACTGTCTTTCGTGGTGTTGGTCTGAACAATTATCTTCCTCGGTCCGCTAAAATCTTTCATTTCATACTTTACATCTCCATTCCCTGCGCTGCTCGATCCATAAAGTTGGATATTTCTTGCCGGAGAAGACAGATAGGTAAGCACTCCATTTGCTGATGACTGACCGGGTCGCGTAACTTTTCCCCTGATGATATGACCTCTGTATTCAGGAACAAAAGCAACGTTTACCGCTGGCTTCGAAAGTACGTCACTCCAGGCAAACCGCCGCCATCCATGAGTCAACATCAAGTTGTCCACGTTTAGCCGTACGTCAGGATCGTTTTGGTTAAGGTAATATTCCGGCGACTCAACACTTCCGTTCAGGTCTGAAGTGACCCACAAATAGTTAAGAATGTTATTTTCTGATTTTCTCGTTAAGGAATCGACCTTATAAACAGCAAGGGATAGATTGGATGTTTGCGCCTGACCTTCAGTATCCTTTACGTTGATGTCAAGAGAAACCTTTCTTCGTATTCCAAACTCGCGCTGATTTGGTGTTACCGCCACGGACAGTCGTTTCGTGATTTGCTTAAAGTAAAGACGTTCGCAAACGGGACGCATTTCTGAATCGAAAACTGTTATGTGGGAAATTCCCTCTTGCAAATTTCCTTTTGGGATCAACACCGTAGCGCTTCCATCTTTAAGAAAATTCATCGAGGCGGAGGCGATAATGTTTCGGGTGTGAACGAATACATAGACCGCCGGAATCTTCGAATCCTTAGTGCGCGAATCGATTTTTAACGACAGCTCGTTTTCTGTGCTGTCATCAACAAGCATCACGTAACCGGATTCATTAACAGCAGGCAGTTTGAATGTATTTCGGTGCTTTTGCTCATCGTCGACGATTACGCTATACTCTTTGCCTTGTTCCGGGGTTAGATAAAAACTTCCCATTCCAAACTTGGTGGGCTGAAAGATGGTAATGGTATCATTTTGTTGGTCTATGACAGCACCATTAAACGAAATGCTAACGCCGTCCGCATCGGTAACACGAAAAGCAATCTTTGATTTCAGGCCATAGACAAGATTTCCGCCTTCCGGGAAAAACTGCGCGACGATCTTTTGCGCGTTCGATTTATCAAGGTCCAGCTTCTTGAACGTATTTACGATTGAAATATCGGTATGGAAGTAATATTCGGGGCCGAAGTTCTTCATCCAGCTCGTGTAGGCCCGGAAGGTATAGTTACCTCCTTCAATAACGGCAGGAAGGAATAAGGAGCCGTTCCCATAGCCATCCTTTAGCGATACTTTTGACTGGAGTACGGCACGATTGTTTTTATCCAGGATTTCAACGTAGGCTACCTTGCTAATTTCTGTCGGCCGGTGAAGCGAGCCGTCGACAAGGTAAAGTTTGAACCAAAGTGTTTCTCCCGTAAGGTACAGTTGCTGGTCGATGTGGGCATAGATTTTTTCCGTGGCGTAATTAGATCGGTAATAGTTGAATTTTTTTGTCAGGCTATCCAACGTTGCTTGCTGTGCTGACACATTGAAATGAACAACGCAGAAGATTATTAATGCACTGACTGAGATTTTGCCGGTCGTTGTACGTGAGCCTGGAATCATAATCTGCTAATTCACGGTTAGAATATTTTTTACCAAAAGTCAGGTTTCTTGTTCGTGCCTCCGAAATAACGACAATCGATGCAATTTGTAGCCGCTGTTGTGTAAGCGACAATTCCAACACCCTGCACATATACCGGGTCAATAAGAAGGACAGAGTTAGGTGTTCCAGGAATATCCTGAATCGGAATTGAGCTTACATCTTCTTCAGTACAGAATCGTGGCCTAAAGACTGATTGCACGTATTGGGGCATATCTACGAAATCGATAAACATCCTTTCCATAGAGACAGAGCCACCGCCGAAGTATCCGAGGACTGGTGAGGAGGCATTGTTTGTGCTCCTGATGTTGCCGGTAACCTGTGAGGGCATGGGATCAAACAACCCGCCGAGGCTTTCCGTTGTTTTTTCGAGCTGAAGCCAGAAATCATATTCTTCCTTTGTGAGTGTACGTTGACTTACGTTAATGCTGTACCTTCTGGCAAGCTTTGACGATCCAGCCGCCAGGTACGTTAACGGAAAGTCACGGACTACATTCTCCGTGAGACGGTCTGTTGAGCTCACTAATATCTTCGTGGAGGCCTCACTTAACCAGCAAGTGTAAATGTAATCTTCCGGGTAGCGTAGAACTGCCTCTCCGTCAACCATTTTGTAGCCGCTAAAGAATGACGAATTATATTCCCACGTTTCTTCAAAAGTCCAATTATAATAATATGATTGATTGGCAGGATCATGGGTGTTTACGTAGACAGATATTCCATCTCGATCTGGTTTCCAAACCACGCTGTCGATAGGTGGCGAATTGGTTAAAGGGACATAG
>DASVBA010000506.1:0-2298 GCA_036376095.1 Chryseolinea sp. | reverse complement strand
CATTCAAACTCTTCTTGATCAACGCTGGTTACAGTATTGTAGCGTTAACGATTATGGGAGTGATTTTAGCGGTCTGGAAGTAGAACTTGAGTTCTTGCATTCAAAGGATTCTGCAATGGAGCGGTTTAGCAAATTGGGCTTTAGCCAAAACCACTTACATTTTAATCAGCACCCAGTTGGCAACCCATTGGTAAATGACGACTCCAAAGGTGAAAATCGGAAAAAATACAGGAACCTCTCCAGTCGACGCGTGCATAAAAATTGTCGCCAACCCTGCGAGTGCCAGCAACACAGTGTATCCAATCAAGATATTCTTTTGCTTTTGTTTGTCAGGAGTTAACATCGACCCTAGTGGTATCATCATCCCTATTCCGAAGATGCCAATGATGAGGTAAAAAAAGTTATCGTTGAAAAGATACGCGCAAAACCCGCCGACCCCTATAACGAGGGCGATACCTACCAGGCTTGAAGCTTTTATTTCATCCTCAGTGAGAGCATATCTCCCGTAAACGTTCAATCTCAATAATAAATTTGAGAGCGGCGTTATGATCCAGGTGGATATCGCAAAAGCAAAATACAAATAGATCAACGGGTTCAGAAATACAGCAAGCTCTTCGTTATTCTCGGATAAATTATTGAGGAATTTAAACCCAAAGTATAAACCTAAAATGATCGCCCATTGTGCCTTGCCTTTGAAGTTGTTGATCCAAAAGGCATACTTCAGGAACATCCGATAAAACAAATAACGAGCCTTGAGTGCTTCCACCATCCCTGCTTTGGCATATTCGTACCCGGGATTGATCTTCAATGCTTCGCGAAAATGTTCAAGTGCCTTTTTGTGTTGCCCCATTTCCAATAAACTCCAGCCAAGATTCGTGTGCGTATGGGCATTTTCGGGATCCTGATTCAGCGCTTCCTGAATGGTGGCATAAGCGTCCTCCTTCTTGTCGAGCTTGTAGAGCGCCGAAGACCGTGAGTTGAGACTTTGTAAATTATCCGGATCTACTTCCAATCCTCTGTTGGCGTTTTCAAGTGCCTGCTTCCATTCTTTTTGTTTCAAATTGATTGCCGACAGCAAACCAAAATAATCAGCATTGTGCGGATCGTAAGAAATGGCATTTCGAATAAATTTTTCCGCTTCCTTCAGCTTATCGTCATTGAAATAGAACAATGCCTGAAGATAAAGCAGATAGTCGTTGTCGGGTTCTTTACCGATCGCGTTTTGGATTGCTCTCGTTGCTTCATCTGGTTTTCCTTGTTGCGAAAAACAAATTGATAGTAATGCCAGCGCTTCGGTGTTGTCAGGTTGTGCCGAAAGGACCGACCTCAATTCTGTTTCAGCGTCTTTATATCGTTGCAGGGTAACGAGCTGTTGTGCTCTTTCTAAGTGAGGTTGAATCATTTTTTGATTTTTAGATATTCAAGAATTTCATCATAAAGACCTGAGTCATTCGCATAGAGGGCATAATTCCGGGCCGTATTAAACCATTCCTTTGTCGATGGCTTTACCTGCTTGAGTGAAGCAAGCAGATCTTTCGACTGGATCGGCTGTGGTACTCCCTTTTCAAATGATTCCCGAAGCTTACCTTCAATGGTAATGTCGATTACAGATTTTAAGTCCGCTCCGGAAAATTCTTCGGTTTGTTTTGCCAGTGCTGAAAAATCGTTGGTAGCAAGTGGCTTGTCTTTTAGTAGAATTTTCAAAATAGCCTGACGACCATCCAGATCGGGTGGACGCACAAAAATAATCCGGTCGAATCTGCCTGGCCTTCGGAAAGCACTATCGAGGTGCCACGGGGCATTAGTAGCGCCGAGGATAAGTACGCCGTCGTTGGAACGGTCAATGCCATCCATCTCGGTCAGGAATTGATTTATTAGAGTCTTGCTGGATGAATGTCGCATGTCGGAACGGCTGGCACCAAGGGCATCGATCTCATCAAAGAACAAAACGCATGGGGTACGCTCACGGGCCAATTCAAAGATCGAGTGTAGTTTCTGCTCACTTTGGCCGCTCCACATATCCAGTACGTCGTGGATTCCAACAGAAATAAAGCTCGCATTGATTTCGCCGGCGGTTGCACGCGCGAGGTGGGTTTTCCCGCATCCGGGCGGACCAAACAACAGGATGCCACCCCCAATTTTTTTTCCATACGCCTTGTAAAGTTCGGGATGAAGCAAAGGCTGAATGATCTTTATTTTTATTTCCTCCTTTACTTTATTCATGCCCCCGACATCGTTGAAATTAATTGTGGGGCGCTCCAACGCATTTTCCTGCCCTTCAATCATGTTCAGAATATC
>DASVBA010000504.1:0-4018 GCA_036376095.1 Chryseolinea sp. | reverse complement strand
CATTCAACAGCGCAATGCCCGCACTGTCATAGCCGCGATACTCCAGCCGCTTTAAGCCTTTTAAAACAATAGGGTGAGCCTCTCGGTGACCCACATAGGCAACGATTCCACACATACGGTTACTGTGTTGCGGTTGGTTTGGTATAAAAGATCTTAAGCTTAATCTTGTCTTTCGGGAACACCACTCGGTTAACGGTTTTCAAGCCACTTTCTGGCGGTACCTTTCCTGTTAGCACGGCAGGATGCAGAACAAACGACTTGAATTTAGTTTTCTGTTCGAATGGCGCAGCGAGCTGCTGGAGGAACAACGATAACACCATTCTATATCTGTTTTCTTTGCTTATATAAGTCATGACAGATGATTGATCGGTGGCATAAAAGACATCGTCGGCGTCAGCTATAATGGAACCGGACGTAACCAAATTATCACGACGTAACAGCTGGTCGTATGCTATTAAGTTTTCTACATCCTGAGGGTCGGATAATGAAAAACGGTTCATTCTATTAGTGCTTTCATCCAATACCCTCAGCGACAACAACGAGGGAGGAGCATAGTCAGAAGACTCAACCGATTCTATGGATAGTTCGGCGGAGTTGATAACGGCATATGGAACGGTGTCGGTGAATTTATAGAAGTTGCTAAAGTCAAGTTTAGTGAGAATACCTATCCCTGACTGGATGTATCGCTTATCATGTTCCTGCAGTACATCAGTAAAGTAGTCCTTCACCGGTTCTAACGCCGTCCCTGTCCGGTCTGAGGTAATCTGATTGAAACCTATATCGCCGGAAAATGTCATATCGAATGAAAGACTGTCCGCGTTGTCATCATGATAATGCACAATGATCCTGGAGTTTCCCAAGGGATTAATTCCTACAATTTTATCCGCAGCATCCGCTTCAACAGCAATCCCTTTGAATTCCTGCACAAATTTCGAATAGGTCCCAAACGTTTCATCGACGGCATCGCGATACCTGATATTGGCGTTGAAAATTCGTTGGCCAAACTCGGAAGCCAGAGGCATCGATACTGAAATGACAGTATCACTATCCTCAGCGCTCGCCGCAAATTCATCAAACTTGGCAGGGTCTATGGTAAAACTAGTCGAACCGAGAACTGTCGAGTGCGGAACCTCGCTGTTGTTAAAGTAAAACTTTGCAGTCGAGATCCGCAGCGAGTCATCCAACTCATATATTGAAATAGTTTGTGGCGTTGCCGCCCTGGATCCGTAGTGATATAAGTCAAACTGGAGTTCCAACGTGACGGAGTCGTAAACTGCAGTAGCACTCACCTTGAATTGTGGATTTCTTGCAAAGTATTGCGTGATAGACGAAGCAGTGATTTTTCCAAATACTGGGTCGGTGTAACTGCCCACCAGAAATTTGTTGGGTTCGCCCGAATACGTGAAGTTGGTCGTACGCACCGAGTCACGCAACAAAACGCTGCTTTCTATTGGGATCTCGACGTAGGATACTTTGAATTTACTGTTTGGATTTTTATATCCGAGGGTGCTGGTTTCGTCTTCGCATGAGAAAAAAAATAGGGCGACCGCCAACATTACCAGTCGCCCTACGCGGCTAACCCACAAGTTCATTATAGAGGTTAAAGTACGATTCTGTTGAGTTTTCGTCATTATCAAAAGTTTCAACCTTCTTTTCCTTGTTCTTCTTGAACAACGTCTCCAACTTCTTGTTTTCGCCGGCAACAATTACCGCGTCGGAGAACTCCATACCCAACTTGATAAATCCTTCAAAGTCCGCAGACTTCAGGTTGCCAAGCATATTATCTTCAATGTCAATCATCTTGACTTTGTCCATAATATCTCCCTTAAACTTATGGCTGAAGGAATTATTGTATATGGTGAAAACGGTTTTCGCATTTTTGAACAAAGGATCATTCTTGTAGGTGGTCTTCAGGTACAACGGAATAAAGCTGGTGATCCAATCATTGCAATGAACAACGTCGGGAGCCCATCCTAATTTGCGGACAGTTTCAATTACACCTTTGCAAAAGAAGATCGCACGCTCGTCGTTATCCTCGTAGAAGTTGTTCTCCTTATCGTGAAAAACCGACTTGCGATGGAAGTAGTCTTCGTTGTCAATAAAATACACCTGCAGCTTAGCATTCGGAATTGACGCAACTTTGATGATCAAAGGCTTTTCCTCGTCCCCCACAGATATATTAATCCCCGAAAGCCTCACGACTTCATGTAACCGATTCTTCCTCTCATTGATGATCCCAAATCTCGGCACCAGAATTCTGATCTCCATCCCTTTTTCTTGCATTGCCTGTGGAAGTTTGCGCACAAAGTCCGCTACTTCGGAGGTTTGCAGAAAGGGATTGATCTCGCTGGCTACATAAAGAACTCGAAGTTTTGACATATTGATTGTATTTAAATTGCAGTGGAAAATTGAGCCACAAAAGTACAAAAAAATACCCCCATGATCAACTTATTTTCCCATTTCCCTATATCTTTGCGACCCTTTGCCAAAATGGCGTAAAATGGAGATTTTCAAGCAGATAGCCCCATTAAGGACCTACCTCGATCACGCGAGAAAGTCCGAAAAGTCGATTGGTTTGGTCCCAACTATGGGGGCACTTCACCAGGGACATATTTCCTTGGTTCAGAAGTCAAAATCTCAAAACAGCATCACTGTTGCGACTATCTACGTGAACCCCACACAGTTCAATAACCCAAACGACCTCCAGAAATATCCCAAGACCCCCGAAAAGGATCTGGAAATGCTCCGCAACGGGGGTTGCGATGTCGTATTTTTCCCGGACGATCAGGAGATGTACGCAGACACGCCGCTCCTGAAATTTGACTTCGGACACCTTGATAAAGTGATGGAAGGCGAATTTCGCCCCGGCCATTTCAGCGGGGTCGCTCTTATTGTCTCCAAATTGTTCAATATAGTGCAGCCTGACAGCGCCTACTTTGGACAAAAAGACTGGCAACAATTCGCGGTGATAAGGCAGCTGGTTAGTGAACTGAAGTTCAATTTCGAACTTTACAGTGTTCCAATACTCAGGGAGCCCGACGGCTTGGCGATGTCATCCAGAAATTTGCGGCTAAATCAATTGCAACGCTCCAGCGCCACTGTCTTCTACCAGGCTCTTATAATGGCTAAGAATGCTTTGACTTCAGGTGCTGGTTTAGAAACGGTAAAAAAGTCAGTCTCTAACCTGGTTAACAGTAAACCGGAAATGAAGCTGGAGTACTTCGAACTGGCTGACAGCAAAAACTTAACGATTCTCAATAACGTTGATAAGGCAGTTTTACCCATACTGTGCATCGCCGGATACGCCGGTGAGATCAGATTGATCGATAACATGTTTTTGGATTGATGTTTGATGAAAGGTTGGACAATTTAAATATCCAGATAGCTTGAGAATAGAGGTTTTAAAGTCAAAAATTCATCGCGCCAGGATAACACAAGCGGAACTGCATTACGTTGGAAGCATTACAATTGATGAAGACCTGATGGACGCTGCTAATCTGATTGAAGGCGAAAAAGTGTCAGTCGTCAATGTCAACAATGGAGAACGACTAGAGACCTACGTGATTACGGGCGAGCGTGGATCCGGCATGGTCTGTCTGAACGGCCCCGCAGCTCGGAAAGCTCAGGTTGGGGACATTGTGATTATTATTTCCTATGCATCCATGAAGTTTGAAAAAGCCAAAGCCTTCAAACCAACCATAGTTTTTCCCACTCCGGATAATAAACTACCTTGACACGAAATTCTTAATCAGAATCACAGCGAGTGTCTTCACGGGCCAAGGTCTTTATTCAATACGCAGTCATCCTAGTAGTTACTATTGGCTTAATCTGGTTTTCTCTCCGCGGATTGCAAGTCGGCGACGGCGGAAACAAATGGGACTATCTGGTTCAGACTTGGCAAGCTGCAGACAAGGGTTGGTTGCTTATGATGGCCCTTATCTGTATTGTGAGTCATTTTGTCCGCGCCGTCCGATGGCGAATGCTTTTGGTTCCCGTAGGACAACACACGTCATTAAGT
>DASVBA010000485.1:0-15273 GCA_036376095.1 Chryseolinea sp. | reverse complement strand
TATTCCAAAGCTTGAAGGTTTCGTCGGCGGATTTTGAATAACCAAAGTCATTTGCCCGTGTAAAAAATTGTTGGCCACCATCGATCCTGCGAGCTGAAAGCAATTCCTGGGTACGTATCAATCCCAATAAGTCGCGAATTTCAGAACCGATCAGATTTTGACCACCATCACCACGTGTCATAGAGAGATAAGCGGCTTCGACCAACCTGCCGTTACCCATTTGAGTAATAATTGCCGTATTCTCATCGTCGGGATGCGCCGCAACATAAAGGACGGATCCCAGAACATTCAATTTTTTGAGTTTTAGCTTGATTTCAGCTGCATCCGGCTGGCGTTTGGATTGGGAAATTGCAAGCAGCGGCAGAAATAGCAAAAGGCATAGTATCCTCATCATCAAATTCCTTTTGCGCGAATTAACGTAGAAAAATCAATTTATGCGGTAAAGGTTTTGGCAGTATGCAAAGGAAAGTGTTGAAAGGCGGTTACAGGGCAACCTATAACGTATTGTGCGTGACGATCAGATCTTACCCCGCTTTTCGCCATTTACCAGATAGGTGCCGTCCGTCTCGAAATAGATGACAATTTTGCTTACCGGGTCTTTGTCCTCATTCAGAAAATAGATAATGTATTCATAAGCGCCCACGCGGTCTTTAATATCGTCCGTAAAACCAAGATCCAGTTTCAATACCGTCGTCGTGTCAAACTTCTTATGATTCAAAACGTTTTTAGTTTTGTTTTCAAGGACCTTCACCCTTATTTCATCAGGAGCCAGCTTTAACACCTTAAGATTTAAATAAAGGTAGGGCAGTAACCCGCTAGCTCTTGATTTTTCGCGCTCCTTCAACGTCTGGTTCATTTCGATCTTGTTTGGATCGCGACCCGCTCCCCTATCCTTGAATTCAAAATTCAACTTGATCTCGAATTCTTCGGTAGGCTTATAAGCAGTATCCTCTTGAGATGAAAGTAACCCGAAAATGACAAGGATCAACGATTTCATAGTTAGCATTTCTATTCCTGAAAGTACAAAATTCCAGTGACTCGCGTGAATTTACTTCAATGTCATCATGTACTCTGCTATGTCCGCAAGGTTTTGTTCCGTGAGTCCCAACGACGCGGGCTCCGGCATAAGGCTATTTTCCTGTTTTTTTCGGGTGCTGACATTCTTAGTGCTTATAACGTGTTGTTTTCCATTAATATCCTTTACTACCACAGTCTGCTCGCCATCCGCGATGATAAAACCAAACAACGACTCACCGTCCGTCGTGGTTATCAGCCACGGCTCATAGCCGAAAACTATTGCCGCACTGGGATTGATAATGGCGTCCAATAATCCGGATCGGTCAAATTTCTTCTGAACAAACGTCAGGTCAGGACCAATATCGCTACCGTTGTTATTTACCTTGTGGCAGGTAGCGCAATTCCCCTCAAATATCCGTCTGCCTTCACTAGCGTTATGTTTAAGCGCTGTTATTGTATTGATGGAATAACTTGCTCCGCCCTTGTGAAATACGTTGGAGGCCTGAATGCGAACACCGGCATCTGGATTCTTAAAAATCACTTTTTCAACAATGGGATATAGTTCCTTGGGAAGCTTGTTCTCAGAAACCATGGTCATCAGCATCTGACCGCCGATCGGGCTCTTCGCCATATCCTGTGCATTCCATTTTTTTTCATCGAATGGAAGACGTTCATCCAGTATCTTTCCCATTTTTACTTTCATGGAAGCCAACTGTCGCTGATGTTCAGTATCTATAGAAGAATTCTTCCAATCATACAACGCAAACCAGTTATTGCTTTGGCGAAATGCCACCCAATATAAAGCCTGTTCTTTTACGTCCGGCAATGATGACTTTGAAAGCTCGATCATTGCAGCCACGGCTTCTCTTGTGTTGATAAATGAAAGTGCTGTCAGCGCTCTGGATCTATCCTGTTCCGTCACGCGGGTGTCTGCTGCCCTGATCTTCAGATCATTCAATGAAGAGGCCGGATGTAATCGCCACGTAAAAGATTCAAATGCTTCACTCCATTCATGAGGTTTCCGATTATCAGGGTTGTGGACCGAACGGACGACCTTATATAAATCTTCTTCGTTCCCCTCCGCAGCCGATGCCACACATTCGAGGTACCATTTGTCCGTTCCATCGTAATTCTCCACGAGGCTCCGAAGTGTTTCCCTCGTTCTTTCATAGGGAAGGTCCTTCAAGGCAATTGCTACTTCCCTTCGGACAAATGCTGAAGGGTCATCTTTTAATGCGCCGGCAAGTGATAAAATATCAGTCTCAGTTTGTCGCAACGCCCTCAACGCTACCGCACGGATCATGGCATCCTTGTGTTTGAGAAGGTTAATAGTTTCCGCTTTACCTTTCTCTCCCAATTGGGACAATAACCAAACAGCGCGCGCGATGTGGTATGGGTTATTGTCGTCCATCAATTTCGTTACTGACGGTATCACGTCATCCTTTCGTGTTTTCAGCAATTGACACGCAGTGGCGCGTACATTGACGGCGGGACTCTTGAAAGCCTGGATCTGCCCTTCTAACGTCGCGAGGTCGAGTATCGGCGCCTTCAGATTCTTTCCCTTGGGAACTATGCGATAAATCCGGCCGTAGCCCACCGAGTCATGCATCTGATGACCCCCAACGACGGGATCATACCAATCAGCGACGTAGATCGAGCCATCTGTTCCCATCGCCACGTCACTTGGCCGAAACCATTTATCGCGATCCGAATTCTGCGCGCTGTCGTTCCAAACGTATCCTTCATTATCGGACTTCAAGGAAGTAATAAAATTTTCCCGCTTTGGAAGATCGTATCCGGAACCACTCATTACCGGATGATATCCGAATACTACGTTACGTCCAGCGTCGGCACTTAATAACAGGCCGCGATATTTTTCACCCAAAGCATCTCCTTCATTCATCACGATCCCTGTTGGAGCGCCCGCGCCGCTTTTGTCTCCTGCCGGCATAACACCCGGATCATCCTGATGCCAATGCGCTGTGAAAATATCCTGCCAGGGACGTTGATCCGCCTGCCAGTAGCGCGTACCGTCCGTGCTAAAAAATCCCGCATTTCCCCCTTCCATCAACCACGACGTGCGGCACGCTACGACCTGGTCGTCGTTGTCGTTCTGCCACATATTTCCATAAGAGTCAATCGCTGTCTCGTACGAGTTTCTAAAGTTGTGACCCAATACCTTTAATCCCGTACCGTCTGCATTGATCCTCAGTTGTAGTCCCCCTACCCAGATTTTTCCATCGTCGCTTTTCCTGTTGCCGTGGTTCTCTTTATTATATGGCGAACCTCCTGTATAGATACTGCCAGAACGCAACGTCCAACCACTTTTGTCTGTTACAACGTGTGGCCCGGCATTACCCGTGCTGAAATACCATTTGCCGTCAGGGCCTCCGACGACTGCATGCAACGAATGATCATGATCCAAGCCTCCAAATCCGGTTAGTATGATCTCCTTTTTATCCGGCTTGTCATCACCGTCTGCATCGGTGTAAACTATTAGATTGGGTGAACACGACACAATCACTTTATCCCCAATTACCGCGATGCCCAACGGGGACACAAGGTCCTTGTCCTCTACAAATACTTTAGCAATGTCAGCCTTGCCATCCTGATCAACGTCTTCCAGAATCATGATCCTGTCGCCCTTCGAATGATGCAGAGCGCGTGTCGAGTCGTTGTTATAGTTTCTGTAGTTGACCGCTTCAGTTACCCAGATCCGGCCTTTGTGGTCAACGTCGATATTTGTTGGATTGAAGAACATCGGCGATTCCGCCCACAACGTCGCCTGAAGGTCATCCGGCAAATAAAGCAAAGGGGGATCGTTTGTTTTCGGCTTACAACCTCCCAGGAATAAAGTAAAGACTCCGATATAGAAAAAGATACGGCTCATCATATAAAGCATTCAATTCAAATACCAAAAATGTCTTTCAAGTACTTAAGGTTATAACGATAACTTTCTACGATATCAGCATCTTTGGGAATTGCACCCTCGATCTGCATCCATCCGTCGCCCACATAACCCATATCGATCAACGTTTCGCTGATCCGTTTCCAGTCCAGGGTACCCTTGCCCAGCAGAAATCCATTCTCTTTCATATGCAGCTCGCAGATTGATTCTTTGCCCAGAAACCTGATTTCTTTGATCACATCATAACCGGCATCGGCAGAGTTCCGGAAATCGTAATAAACTTTTACCGCATTTGATCCTACTTTCTGAATAATATCTGTCAGCTCCCCGGCGCTTAAGTAAGATTCTATTCCTAACGTAATGCCCATACGCTCCGCTTTTGGCGCCACGCTTTTCAGACGACGTATCACCTCCAGCTTACCTTTTTCGTCTCCGCGGAGATCATTCTTGTGAAAGAATGCAAGCAGGACAACCTTTACGCCCAGATTCTTTGCGACATCAATGCTATCAGACACCCAAATCTCGGTTTGAGGATCTTCCTTATATGGAACATTATTCAACTCCGCGATGGCAAGACTCGAAATAGCGATACCGGTTTCTTTCGATTTGTCAACATAAAGTTGCTGGCGCGACTTTTCCCTGAGATGCAGGTTGTTTTTTAAGTTTCCAAGGTTAACCTGGATACCTTCAAGTCCGATCGCTTTAGCGACATCAAACGCTCCAGGGTCACTGCTCTTGCCAATCGACCAATCACAGGCACTGATCCTTAGCTGAGCAACACCGCCGGACGCCGGACGACCAATGATCGAATTCAACAGCAATAATGCGCCCGCTCGCTTTAAAAGCGATCTCCGCGTGATACCGGTTTTGATTTCGTTAACAGACATTACTAATATTGGAATAACTATTGAAAGTTAAGTTGAAATTAAAATTTCACGAAAGCAACTTATGGTCAAAGTGACTTTTTGAATATCTTTGGCCAAAACCTTCCGATTCTAAATTCCAGACATGCTTAGTAAAACGCTATTGTTTTGTTTCATTCTGCTGCAAGTCAATGTTTTCGCACAGAATGAATTTTACACCTTGACGCCATTGCCATTGAATGACTTATCTGCATTCAAGTCTCCGACCAAGAACTGGAAGATAAAAGCTAACGTTTCAGGTGGCTTCAACGATGCAAGATCAAAATCCGAATCAGGCACAGGAGTACTGAATAATGAGTTTGAGGACAGCTTTCAATTCAAACCAGAAAGCAACCTCGTCACGAACCTTGAACACGGCGATATCTTTCTATCGCTGGATTTCAATATGCCGAAGGGTTCGAACTCGGGAATCTATTTGCAGGGACGATACGAGATCCAGCTGTTCGACAGTTGGGCCGTGAAAATTCCCCGTGTCACTGATTGCGGAAGCATCTATGAAAGATGGGATGAGAGCCGGCCGGAAGGAAAGAAAGGATTTGAAGGACATCCTGCACGAACCAACGCAAGCTTTGCACCCAATCTCTGGCAACACCTGGAGATAGAATTCCGGGCCCCTCGATTTGACGCTGCCGGCAAAAAGGTCGAGCCGGCTCAGTTTGTGAAAGTCGTCCTCAACGGGATTGTGATCCACGAACATGTAATCCTTTCGGGACCGACCCGCGCATCAGCATTTAATGACGAAAAAGCGATGGGTCCGATCGTAATTCAAGGGGACCATGGTCCTGTCGCATTTCGCAATATTCAATATGCCCTACTTGACGAATTCAAAGTCTCCTTTGACGAGCTGACTTACGAATATTATGAGGGCGATTTCAACGAACTTCCTAAAGTAGAGCCTCGACACCTGGTGAGAAAGGGTACCGCCGAAGCTATTGATGTAAAGCTCGCCGACAATCCTAATAAGATGTGTCTTGTTTTTAAAGGAAATATCAACCTGAAAGAAAGTACCGACTATCAATTCATCGTTAAAAAAATCGGTAAAGCAAGACTGAGTGTCGATGGTGAGGAAGTCATCCGAACGCGTGAGCTTTTTGATGACTACGTTATTTCGCGCAAATTGACTGCGGGCGTGCACACCATAGAATTCGCTTATCTCAAAGATTTTTCGTGGGCGCCTACAGGCGTTGGACTCTATATTGGAAAATTGAATTCGCGTCCTCATGCAATGCACACACCATCGTCATTACCTCCACTTCCTCCCACCCCACTGATTGACGTTGCGCCAACGGCCGGGCCAGAGCTTCTGCGTTCTTTTATGATGCACGAAGGCAAGAAGAAAACTCACGTAATATCGGTTGGCGATCCGGCAGGCGTACATTATTCATACGATTTGAATCAAGGGGCGCTGTTGCGCGTATGGCGCGGCGATTTTTTGAACGTTACAGAAATGTGGTATGAACGCGGTGAACCACAAGTATCCACCTCCATGGGGGCTGCGGTCATTTTTAAAGGTAAAGCCCAGCTCGGAATAGTTTCGGATGAAAAGGCTCCTTTGCCTGACACCCTAAACGATCGTGCTGATCTGCTCTATAAAGGATATACATTAGATGCATCCGGCTATCCCACGTTCAGCTACCTGTACAAGAACATAACAGTTAAAGATTCCTTTGTTCCATACAACGGAATGAGAGGAGTAAAACATACGGTGGGCATTTCAAACGCGCCTTCGTCCGGTGTACTCCTGCTCCGGCTCGGAGAAGGCAACACGATCAAAGAAGTGTCCGACCGTGTATTCGCCGTGGATGACCAGAAATACTACATTCAGGTTGATCCCGGAACCAATAAACCTTTTTTGAGAACTATCGGTGGCAAGCAGGAACTGGTAGTTGCAATCAAGGGAAGTGCTCCTTCACAAATAACGTATTCTCTATTATGGTAATGCTTCAAGCCAGTGCGATGACCGTCATAAATTCATTGAGAGTAATATTGATGTTGATGCTTAGCAGCTCAACACTATTATGCCAGGCGCAGAGTGTCCGGCCTCTGACGGAAGAGGACTTTTACGAACTGCGAACCATCTCAATTCCGGAGGATATTAAACTTGAGGTGGGTGGGATTGCTGTGCTGAAAGATGGCAGAGTTGCCGTAAGCACACGACGTGGTGAGGTCTGGATGATCGACAACGCTTACAGCACTCAGCCTCACTATAGCCGGTTTGCTTCAGGCATGCATGAAGTGCTGGGGCTGACGTACCGCAACGGTTCATTCTATTGCACCCAACGCGGCGAGCTAACGAAATTAACGGATACTGACAATGATGGACGAGCCGACGTATACCAGCCGATCTATAAATTCGATCTCAGCGGCAACTACCATGAGTATGCCTATGGTCCTATCTTCGACAAGCAGGGTGATATGTACGTGGCCCTTAACGTGGCGTGGATCGGATACGGCGAAGGATTGGGAAAATGGCATGGTTGGTTATTGAAGATCAAGGAAGACGGAACAATGGAACCGTTTGCTACCGGGCTACGGTCCCCGGCTGGCATTATGGTCAATTCTTCCAATGATATCTTTTATTCGGAGAATCAGGGCGACTGGGTAGGTTCAGGCAGGGTTACACATCTTGAAAAAGGCGATTTCGCGGGCAACGCAGGCGGACTTCGATGGACAAAAGAACCCGAGTCCCCTTTGAAGCTGACGCGCGAGGAACTGGCTAAAGTTGATAACGGCCAGCCTATGCACGAGGCTGCAAAGATCATCAAGGAGCTCAAAGTACCCGCTGTCTGGTTTCCACATACATTGATGGGTATCTCGACGGCAGATATCCTTGAAGACACGACGGCTGGCGCATTTGGACCATTCGCCGGTCAATATTTCGTGAGCGACCAGGGACATTCCAAGATCATGCGAATGACCCTCGAAAAAGTAAACGGCGAATACCAGGGAGCATGCTTTCCGTTCCGTGAGGGATTTGCTTCAGGACTGATCAGGCTCAGGTTCGGACTGGATGGATCTGTATTCGGTGGAATGACCAGTCGCGGATGGTCAAGCACCGGCACTGCTCCTTATGCGCTGCAACGGTTGGTCTGGACGGGAAAGGTTCCTTTTGAAATGAAGAACATTCTTGCGAAGCCAGACGGTTTTGAAATTGAATTTACCTCGCCTGTAGATAAAAAAATTGCGCAGGATGCTATGAGGTATGAAGTAAACGGCTTTACCTACCACTATCACCATCACTACGGAAGCGAAATCTTCAATCAAAAAAGAGCCAATCTGAAAGGTATCATCGTCTCGGATGATGGCCTCAAAGTACGCCTGGTGATCGATAGTCTGCGTCAGGGATATATTCACGAAATAAGGCTTCATGATTTAAAATCAGCAACAGGACTTACCACGCTGCATAACTTCGGGTTTTATACATTAAATAACATTCCCGCGGGTGATAAAGCTGTCCTTGCTGAACATCAGGTCGTGCGCCATCATCATGTAGCCGCTGTTCCGGCGGTACAGACAAAATCAACAACACCTGCACCGGTTTCCAAGAATATCCCGAAGCGGCAATTAAAAATGCCTACCTCATGGAAACAACCTGACCAGGTGATTGCTATCGGAACAAAACCCGGTTTAAAATACGACATATCCGAAGTACAGGTAAAGGCGGGCAGCAAGATCAAGCTTATCTTCAACAACAACGATGACATGACGCACAACGTAGTCATCGTGAATCCAGGCAGTGCGAAAGAGATCGGCGACCTGGCCTTCAACATGGGACTAACGGGATCTCAGAAACATTATATCCCCTCGTCACCGAATGTGCTCTTCCACACTAATCTGATACAGCCCGGGAGCTCGGAGACAATTTATTTTAATGCGCCATTAAAGCCGGGTACTTACACAATACTCTGCACTTACCCGGGGCATGCGATGATCATGCAGGCAACGTTGAAAGTAGTTAAGTAAAAGCTGCAAGCTTCAAGCTGTAAGGGCAGGTATCTTTTCGTGTGCTTTCGCACACATGTAAAAAAGTTTTCAAAAGACTTTATAAATATTCTTATTGCGAGATCATTGAATTTTTTCAGGATCGTAGGCCTTGTGGATTTCATAATTATAATCGAATGAAGAATAATAAAAGTAGCTCAAAGGGAAACTCCCGCAGGGACTTTATAAAGAAGTCTGTATTTGCATTGGGAGCATTTGCCATTGTCCCGCGCCACGTGTTGGGAGGAAAGGGATTCCTTGCACCGAGTGATACACTGACCAAAGCCATCATCGGCGTGGGTGGAATGGGTCGCGGTCACATTGAATACGAAGGAACAAAGCTCCTCGCCATGTGCGACGTAGACAAAGTGCACCTTAAAGATGCTATTGCGTTAGCGGGAGGAAATGTGAGAGGGTATTCTGATTTCAGGGAACTCCTGGCACAACCTGACATTGATATTGTTCACATTGCTACTCCACCACATTGGCATGGGATCATGTCAGTAATGGCAGCGCAGGCCGGAAAGGATGTGTGGTGTGAAAAGCCAATGACCAGGACCATAGGTGAAGGCAAGCGCGTTGTTGAGGCCATGGAACAATACGGCCGAATGTTCCGGCTAAATACCTGGTTTCGCTTTAAAGACAATTTTTACGGATTGGGAACCACAGTGAAGCCGTTGAAGAAGGTGGTTGATAGTGGAATTCTCGGATGGCCACTTAAAGTCACTATCAGTGGAGTGACAGGATTTAATTGGAAGTTTTACTGGGTGGGGAAACCGAATCTTCAGCCAATGCCCGTTCCATCTGAACTCGACTATGACATGTGGTTGGGGCCCGCACCCTATAAGCCTTATAACCCACACCGCGTTCACAGTACATTCAGAGGTTATTGGGATTACGATGGCGGAGGACTGGGCGACATGGGTCAACATTACATCGATCCGGTTCAATACATTCTGGGCAAAGACAACACCAGTCCCGTTCGTGTCGATGTCGATTCGCCACAACAGCACGACGATGCCGTTGGTACCTGGAGACGGATCGAATTTACCTACGCCGACGGATGTAAGATCATACTCGATGGCGAGAACAAAGACACCAATGTGCCCTACATTGAAGGGCCAAAGGGAAAGATATATCGTGGCTTTAAGTCCGATATTCCAAATATTCTGAAAGTGGTCGACACATTTCCCGACCCCGAACCCCAGGTTTCAACTTTCAGTGAGTCTGTGCTCTCACGAAAGAAATTTGGGTTAAATGAGATCAACGGCCATCGTTCAAGCACGATCGTAAACATCGGAAAGATTGCCTTACAGCTAGGGAGGTCGTTGGAGTTTGATCCCGTCAAACAGGAATTCATCAACGATGAAGCTGCAAACCGCCTGATCAATGAACCGATGCGGGGACCATGGAAAATCTAATATCATAAAGCAACGACTGAAAATGAAACCAATCAAAAAATTATATATCCTGGTTCTGCTCGCCGTGCTCTGTTTCCAGGCAGCGGCACAAGATCAGCGACTCCTGAAAACAAAGGTGGCGGACGTTCTTGCATTACTTCCCGCGACTGACAACGAACAGGGCAAAAGGTTGTTTCGTGAACTCTTAAACCTCGGCGACGAAGGCATGGTCATGATCATGAACGGCGTGGTACCTAATGGTGACGCCGCAGGAACTTCTTCGCGCTACGCTGTTTCGCTACTCACGCACTATGTGACCTCTGCCGAGGATAAATCAAAAATAGAACACGCTTACTTGGTAGCATTGAGCAAGGCAAGTGATCCGGAAGTAAAAGCCTATTTCATTTCGAACCTCAAACTTGTCGGTTCTAACGAGTCGGTAAAACCATTGGCAACCTATATAAGTGACAAGGACCTGTTCGATCCAGCTGTGTCCGCGCTTGTGACCATCAACACCCCTGACGCGAAACAAGTACTGTTAACCAACCTCAGCACTCAAAACACTGATATACAAGTTAAACTTACCAAGGCGTTAGGGAGATTCAGGTATCAGCCAGCGCTCGAGTCGATAACGAAAAACGCATCCAGCGATAATGTCACGCTGAGGAAAGCTTCTTTATGGTCGCTGGCACTAATTGCTGACCCCGGATCATCCAACGTATTACTGCAGCAAGCATCGAGCACAGGTTTCAAGAATGATCCTTCCGAGGCGACAAATGCTCTCGTAGAATACCTTCACCAGGTTTCCGCAAAAGGGAATAGTGCATTGGTCAAACAACTTAGCGGAGCAATTCTTGAAAAGACAACGGACCCTACACAGCAGCACTACAGATTAGCTGCACTCAAAGAACTTACAAAGGCCGATCCGCAAGGCTCACTGAAACTGTTGATCCAGGAACGCAACAAGTTCGACAGCGAATATCAAAAGGAAATATTGAAGATCGCAGCACCTTCGGCAAATACATCGGACGCAAAAAAACGCTGGCAGAAAGAACTTAAAAAAGCAACGGGAGCATCGCAAGCAGATATCTTTACGATGCTGGTATCGTCCAATCCAAATGATCCGTCCATAGAGACCCAGCTCACAGAAGGACTATCATCAGAAAACCCGCAAGTAAGAATGGCTTCTGCCAACGAGATGGCCAAGCGTCGAAACGGAAAGTATCTGCCAATGGTGCTGGATTATCTCGCCAGGTCTACCGATGACGGAGAGATCGCCCTTGCGACAGATGCCGTTCTTCGCCTTGCGGACAAGAGCAGCGGTAGTGCGATATCTTCCAAGATGGGCAGCGCTACGGCGAAATCAAAGGCGTCACTTTTAAAGATACTTGCGGCCCGCCGAGACACCGAACACTTTGACGTTGTTGCAAAGGAAATTTCGTCAACGGATGCCCTGGTAAAAACTGCGGCATTAGAGGCGCTTCCAAATGTATCCGCCAACAATAATGTGAACAATCTGCTAAAGATGCTTGCATCGGCTCAGAGTGATAATGAGATCACAGCCATTCAATCTGCGCTAATTGCATCGATCGATAACACCTCGGTGGCGCTTGTCAATGAAGCGTACTCAAAAGACAAGATCAAACTGTTGCCTGTTTTACCCTACTTGAATGACAAAAGCGCGCTGGAAAAAGTTGTCTCCACATTTTACCACGGCAATGAAAAGGAAAAAGAAGTGGCATTCGAGGCACTTCGTAACTGGCAGGACAATGGGGCTTCCCGCACCTTGCTTTCCATAAGAAAAGATCCATCGCTGAAAAAGTATCATGAAGCTGCCTTTTTATCTTTTGTGTCACAGGTGGCAAAATCTTCGTTGCCTGACGACCAGAAACTTCTGATGCTGCGCGAGATCATGCCGCTGGCAGCGGATAAAAAAGAAAAAGCAATGGTGCTCAGAGCAGCAGGTAGCGTCAGGACGTTCCTGTCGCTAATGTTCGTATCGAAATACATTGACGATCCTGATGCAAGCGCAGCTGCCAGCCGGGCCGCGATGCAGATCGCATTGCCCACAGCCGACGCAAAACCGGGATTAACCGGAGTAGAGGTACGCAACACGCTGCAGCGTATGCTGGATAAACTCACAGGCGAGGATAGCCAGTATGAGCGGATCGACATACTTACCTACCTTGAAAACCTGCCTTACACAAAAGGATTTGAATCAATCTTCAATGGAAAAGACCTTACCGGATGGCAAGGACTTGTGGAGAATCCAATTGCACGCGCGAAGATGACCAAAGAGGTGCTTGCCAAAAAACAACAGCAAGCCAACGCCAAAGTGAGCAACAACTGGAGCGTGAAGGACGGCTGCATTGTCTTCCAGGGAGACGGCGCTAACCTATCCACCATACGCAAATACGGAGATGTTGAAATGATCGTGGACTGGAAAATATCCAAGAATGGCGACAGCGGAATTTATTTAAGAGGCTCTCCACAAGTACAGATCTGGGATGTCGCCCGTGTCGATGACGGAGCACAGGTAGGATCCGGTGGATTATACAACAATGAAAAGGCACCCAGCAAACCGCTGGTAGTGGCAGATAATCCTGTTGGGGAATGGAACACCTTCCACATCAAAATGATCGGCGACCGGGTGACAGTGCACCTCAACGGTGTGCTCGTGGTCGATAATGTCCCCATGGAAAACTATTGGGACAGAAAACTTCCGATCTTCCCGGAGGAAGCTATTGAACTTCAGGCGCACGGCACAGAACTATACTTCCGTGACATCTATGTGAAAGAGTTGAGCTCAAAGCCCTATGAATTGACGACAGAGGAAAAGGCACAAGGCTTTGAAGTATTATTTAACGGAAAAGACTTAAACAACTGGGTCGGCAACAAAACCGATTATGTAGTCGAAGACAATACCATCGCTATATATCCCACGAAAGAAGGACACGGAAACCTGAATACTGAAAAAGAATACTCCGACTTTATCTTCAGGTTCGACTTCCAGCTAACTCCAGGCGCAAATAACGGACTGGGTATACACGCTCCACTCGAAGGTGATGCCGCCTACGAAGGTAAAGAAATACAGATCCTGGACAATACAGCCCCCGTCTATTCGAAACTGGAAGTATGGCAATACCACGGTTCCGTTTACGGCATTCTCCCCGCGAAACGTGAGTTTCTGAAACCGGTTGGCGACTGGAACCAGGAAGAGGTTTACGTGAAAGGCGATTACATAAAGGTAACGCTCAATGGCACTGTGATCGCCGAGGGGGACTTGAAGAAGCTTACTAAGAATGGAACACTGGATCACAAAGATCACCCGGGTCTCAATCGGCACTCTGGCCACATAGGTTTCCTCGGGCATGGCACCGTTGTAAAATTCAGGAATATCAGGATAAAAGATTTGTCGAAATAGCCTATCATGCCCGGTCTGCCTCAGCGACTTTATTCTTTGGATGCACTTCGCGGCTTTGATATGTTCTGGATCCTTGGCGGTGAAGAGATCATCCACAGTCTTGCAACGATAACAGGCTCGCCCCTGATGAAGGCCATGTCCGATCAACTGACGCATCCTGAATGGCACGGATTTCACTTTTATGATCTCATCTTTCCATTATTTCTCTTTCTCGCAGGGGTAGCCACACCGTTCTCCGTGGGGGCAGCGTTGGATAAAGGCAAATCCCGGAATCAACTGCTTCTAAGAGTTGTCAAGCGTGGATTGATCCTGGTCCTGTTGGGGATCATTCACAATAATCATCTTGAATTAAAGCCGATAGCAGAAATTCGTTTTGGAAGTGTGTTAGGACGGATCGGCCTTGCCTACATGTTCGCAAACATCATTTATCTGTACACAAACCAGCGCGGTCAGATCATCTGGTTCTGTTCGTTACTTATTGGGTATTGGTTCCTCCTGCTCTTCAATGCCGCCCCCGGATTTGAAAGAGGGGATCTCACCATGGAAGGGAATTTTGTCTCGTACCTCGATCGTATGATAATGCCTGGAAAGCTTTATCTGGTCATTCATGATCCTGAAGGACTCGTTTCAACAATACCGGCTATAGGCACAGGGTTGCTTGGCATTTATGCGGGCAATATTCTAAAGAACGCACCTCTTACCCCTGAACAAAAGTCATTACGCCTGTTAATAATTGGCGTTGCATTCATTATACTGGGCCAGCTCTGGAACATTGTCTTCCCTATCAACAAAAATCTTTGGACGAGCTCTTTTGTATTATACGTGGGAGGCCTGAGTCTTGTGCTCCTCGCCTTTTTCTTTTATGTGATCGATGTCCGTGGCATCAAGCGTTGGGCATTCTTCTTTAGCGTGATCGGGATGAATTCCATTCTTATTTATATGTCAGGGCAATTCATCCGCTGGCGATATACTACGGAAGCTTTTTTCAAGTGGTTGATCGACCTGGCCGGCGAACCCTATAATATTCTGGTGTTTGCTATTTGTCTCATCCTTGTAAAATGGGTGTTTCTGTATTTCCTATACAGAAAGAATGTATTTCTGAGGGTGTAGCTTCGAACACTCTATACCTTTCAACTTATAAAATGTATCGTTAGCGTGAATTGATGCGGTAGAATTCGCGCATAGATAAAGTGCGTGCTTGTGTCGCGGAAGAAAACGTGAAGGCTCTAACAATTGCGCAGGCGCGACGATTCGTATGGGTGTCTGCCCCAGCCTGAAGGCTGGGGTTAATCTAAGTGATCATCGTATGTCTAAGTTCAAAAGACTCAAGTCGAGTATACTTTTACGAATGGATTACAGGCGAGCGTGTACATCATTGGCTCAGACTTCTGGTGGGATAGCACTCGCACATCGTCTAACCCCAGCCTTCGGGTTGGGACGAACAACTTTTACATTTTATATTGGTTGTTTTACATTGGATAGTTTAACCGCAAAATGTAAAATCATAAATGCAAAATGTAAAAGGGGGTTTGGGCCGCGAAGTCTTTGGCTAAGTGTAGAGGGATTTTCACATTTTATATTGGTTGGATTAGATTGGATATTTTTAACCGCAAAATGTAA
>DASVBA010000479.1:0-3368 GCA_036376095.1 Chryseolinea sp. | reverse complement strand
GATTCCATGACGTTTTATACGACGGGAGGACCAAGGTATACGTGAGACGTGAAAAGGCGTTGCAACAAAGAGTGGAATCGAATAACATTATTTTCAACTTTCAACAGAAAAACCGGGTCTATGTATTCAAAGACGGTGTGTATCACCCGGTGAGGAAGAAGAGTTCTTTGTTAGATGTCTTCGAAGACAAAAAGCAGGAGGTAAGAGCATTTTTGAATAAAAGCGGAACCAAATACAAACATGATCGCGAAAATGCTATTGCACGCGTTGCAGAATTTTATGATGCCCAAAACCAATAGCTATGACGCATTTCTACCGTTTTGCTTTCACCATATCGATAATCCTCTTCACAACACCGCTGGTGGTCGGGCAACAGCGTAATCTTATCACAGGAGAGTTTGCTAACGTTTCTTTGGAGGATTTTATTAAAACCGTTGAGTCGAACACGTCGTTGCATTTCTATTACCAACCACGATCAGTAGATAGCCTCAGGGTGAATTTATCGGCGCAGAACAACACTATTCAGTCGATCCTCGATCAGGTTCTTACCGGTACTGATCTTCACTATGCTGTTGATCAGCAGGGAAACATATTCATAACAGAAAGCCGCGCGATAATGACAGACCTCCCAACCGATTTCTTCGATGTCGGCGCAGCACCCACAAAAACAGAAGCTGCAGGTTTTGATTACAGTGCGTACGAGAAGCGTGAGAAACAAAAGAAGCTCGCTGAGAACAAACTGTACTCCATTGGAGTCAAAACCGGAAATATGCAGGGTAATTCGACGGTTGCCGGACATGTACGAGAGGCTACCAGCGGAGAGCCTGTAATTGGCGCAGCTGTTTTCATCGAAAAGCCACTTATCGGCGTAGCAACGGATCAATTCGGATACTATTCTATCACGGTTCCCAAAGGCAGACATGAACTGAATATCAAAAGTGTTGGGATGAAGGCCACGCAAAGGCAGATCATGGTTTACGGCGAGGGAAAACTTGAGATCGAACTCGAAGAAGATGTAACTCCTTTGAAAGAAGTGGTAGTGCAATCAGAGCGTGATGTCAGGGTTTCAGGATTACAGATGGGTATGGAGAAGCTTGATATTAAGACCATGAAGAACATGCCCTTAGCTCTGGGAGAAACTGACATTATGAAGGTTGTGTTAACACTTCCGGGTGTACAGACCGTTGGGGAAGGAACGGTCGGGCTAAACGTTCGAGGTGGTGCCACGAATCAGAATCTTATCTTGTTTAATGACGCCGTTGTTTACAACCCCTCTCACCTATTCGGTTTTTTTTCAACATTTAATCCAGATGTATTAAAAAATGTCGAGCTCTACAAGAGTGGAATTACAGCAGACTACGGCGGCCGCCTTTCTTCTGTGCTGGACGTAACTTCGCGTGAAGGCAATCTTAAAAAGTTCTCGGGCTCAGGCGGTATTAGCCCTGTGACCGGAAGACTGACCCTTGAAGGCCCGCTGATCAAAGAAAAAACATCCTTCCTGGTAGGAGGCCGTTCAACGTATTCCAATTGGATCATGCGTCAGCTCGACGACGATGCACTCCAAAACAGCACGGCGTCGTTCTACGATATTAATGCAAACATCAATCACAAGTTTAGTGATAAGGATAATCTTTATGTCTCCGGGTATTTTAGCAAAGACAGGTTCAAACTTGATGGCGACACCACCTACAGTTACAGCGACCGCAATGCATCAATAAAATGGAAACATATTTTCAATAACAAGTTCTACGGTATCCTTACGGGCGGATTCAGCAAGTACAGCTATGACATTGAAAGCGATGCCAACCCGGTAAACGCATTCGCGATGAAATTTTCCGTTCAGCAGATGAATGCAAAAGCTGACTTTAACTATTTCCTGAGTTCAAAACACACCATTACCGGAGGCCTCAGCTCAACATATTATACTTTGTCACCTGGCAACCTTCAGCCCAGGGGAGCAGAATCATTGGTGGTACCCGACGTACTCCAGGACGAACAGGGACTTGAAAGCGCCGTTTATATCGGTGACAACTTCGAAGTTGGTCCAAAACTTTCACTTTACGGCGGAATACGATACTCCTTCTTTCAATACCTCGGTCCAAAAGACGTTTATGTGTACACGCCGGGCCTGCCAAAGGAAGAGTCAACCATTCAGGATACGACACAGTATCCTTCGGGCAAGTCCATTGCTTCCTATAATGGAGCTGAGCCGCGATTTTCAGTTCGCTACAGTATCTCTGCCAATGCATCCGTTAAATTCAGCTATAACAGGATGAGGCAGTATATTCAAATGCTCTCTAATACAACTGCAATTACACCTACTGACATCTGGAAGTTAAGCGATGGTTATATAAAGCCACAGGTTGGCGATCAGATCTCATTAGGGTTTTACAAAGCCTTCCGAAAAAATTCCATGGATATTTCCGTAGAGGGCTATTACAAAACCATGGAAAATTCTGTCGATTTTAAGAATGGTGCGGTGCTTCTGCTCAATCCTCACATAGAGACCGATGTTGTCAATGCACGAGGCAAGGCATATGGAGCTGAGTTTATGATAAAGAAAGCAACAGGCAAGCTCAATGGATGGATCAGCTATACCTATTCCAGGACTTTTTTACAAACGAAGAGCAACAATCCGTCTGAGACGGTGAATTCCGGAAAATGGTATCCCAGCAGCTACGACAAACCACATGCTGTGAATTTTATTGGTAATTATAAATTCAGCAGACGATTCAATTTCTCCCTCAATATGACCTACAGCACTGGCAGGCCGATAACCTTACCGCTTGCAAAGTATGAGCTGGGAGGCAGCGCACGCCTTTACTATTCAGAGCGCAACCAATATCGTATCCCGGATTATTTCAGGGTAGACATTTCGGTCAACGTGGAGGGCAACCACAAGATCAAAAAACTTGCGCACAGCTCATGGACGTTCGCGATCTATAACTTAACGGGCCGGGAAAATGCCTATTCCGTTTTCTTCAAGTCCGAGAATGGTCAGATCAACGGATATAAGTTGTCCATCTTCGCCCAGCCCATTCCAACCGTTACCTACAATTTTAAATTCTAACAGAATGAAGCTTTCACAACTTGCAAGCGGAATTGGGATTGTATTGATAAGTTGCGTTGAACCCTATGAGCCGGATCTTAAGAAGGAAACTTTCGACATACTCGTTGTAGACGGTTACATTAATACGACGGAAAATTCCGCTACGGTTCGGCTTTCACGCGCAGTCCCTCTCGATTCAGAAATAGAGCCATCACAGGAATTGAACGCTACCGTAAACATCGAAGATGAAGCAGGTAATACCTATTCGCTGTACAATGCGGGGCTGGGGGTTTACTTTGCTGATAATCTTGGCATAGAT
>DASVBA010000473.1:0-7876 GCA_036376095.1 Chryseolinea sp. | reverse complement strand
GATTCCCGATGACTCGTTGTATACAATATATCCGAACAATAACACGATCGCGCAGATCGATAAAAAATTAGCCGGATTCATTTTAATCTCTGACCAGTTCATAAGATGTACTTATACCAGTACAGCCAGGGCATTTACCTCAGCCACCAGTTGATGTGCAAATCTATTAACGTTCTTACCATCCCAGGAAGTATGATGTTTTATACGGTCCTTTTTCTTTGCAAGAGCAGCGGTATATGCTTTGTCGTAATAGTTTAGCAGCAGATCCATGGTAGATCTGAGATCACCACTCAAATATTTTTCCCTCGCTGTATTGTAATGCTGACCGCCAAGTTTCTTTGTTATGCGTGTCATAGCATCAAGAAATTCTTTCTGATCCGCTTTACCGTAGTCATTTACCAATCGTTCGATACGCACGCCTTTGTTGACTGCCAGCTCGACCACAGGTCCCATGCTCAGCTGTTTCCAAAGATCATGCGGCAGGAATATCTTCCCAACTGCCAGTGATTCGTCCTCGATCCAAATCCGTTTTGACGGATCAAGCTTCAGCACCGCTTCAAAGAGATCGTTCTGAAACTGTTCCGTCGTTGGTTGTGGAGGCATCATTAGTCCACCAAAAGCGGAGCCTTTGTGATTCGCGAGCGATTCCAGATCAATGACCTGTTCACCAATGATCGAAAGTTCCCTGAGAATTTCGCTTTTACCACTCCCCGTATACCCGCCGATAACGATGAGCGGATAGGATCTTTTAAAGATATCCAGCGCAAGCTGTCTGTAGGCTTTATAACCTCCCTCCAATGAATGAGTCTTCACCCGGCTCATGCCTGCAAACTGGCAAAAGTTAGCGGACCGCATCCCTCCACGCCAGCAATAGACCAACAACTCGTTTCCGATCTTCTGCGTTTGTTCCATCATGTCGGCCAGACGTGGACCGACAAGACGGAATCCCGTCTTTATAGCTTCCTTTTGTCCCTTTTGCTTGTAATCCGTTCCGACGGCAATGCGTTCCTCATTATTAAGGAGTGGTATGTTCAGGGCGGAGCCCATATGTCCCGCCCCATACTCCCCTTCGGAACGCACGTCTATTACCGGCAGGCTACTGCGTAGCGACAAAAAATCGTTGATGCCAATCATTGGATTGCAAGTTAACCTGTCGTTCTTCAGTTGTAAAGTATATTCCCACAAATGTCAAAGTCGGTCGCGTCTGAGATCAGCGTTCTGAATGGGTTGATGAACAATCGTCCTGCTGAACCCGGTTGGGGTTCCCTATTTTTACGTCCATCACAACCCGGCACTGCATGCCGGGCTATTAAGCTTTAATCCCTTCGGGATTATATAGACGTGGTATTTGATCGGATATTTATTTGAACTGAACGGTCGGCATTGAATGTGGTGGTGATAAACTTTAGGTGAACTTGATCAATCGTGACGTTGATTGGATCACACCGTGAGCGACAAATTAAATTCCAAGCGAAATGTTCTTGTGCCGCTTCCCAATGCGAAGGAATCCCAAAGGGATTGAAGCTCAATAGCCGCGGATGAAATCCGCGGTAAACGGGTACACAAGTCCGGAACGCCAACGGGGTTCAACTTGAAGACAACGAATACCATTTAGCAAATGATCAGCATTAACGATGTGTCGATTATGAAATTTCTGACGTCTCGAGATGGAGAAAATTAGTTATCTGAAAAATCTCCGAAGTTGGTGGTGATGCCAAGCCTGACGCCATAGTTGATGTACTTACCATCCTGGAAGGCGGCAGCGCCTTCAATCCTGAATATGCGAAGGATGCCGTCGATGGAATATCCAACTTCGGTGTAATTTTTTGAAGTAGGAGTTGCCAGGTAGTTAACAAAAACATTCTCGTGTATGCCCATCATGCGAACCATTGGAATGTTGGTGACCAGGAATTTTCTGAACTGGTAATGAAAGTTTCCGGAGAAGTATTTGTCGCTTGTACTGTATCTGTAATAGTCAAGTAAACGGAAGCTTCCCACTGGATCATTCGTGACGAAAGGTGTTTCGTTACCGAGGAAATGTTTATAGTCCATGAAGTAAGCTTTATCGGTATTGAAGAACATTCCGGCGCGTAAGTAAAAATCGGCATGGCCGCGCGCTCCAACTTTCACCCTGTGCTTTGCACTGACTTCCATCTGATCGAAGTCCACAACACTTCCGAAAATGTTGTTGAACCCCTTCCGGTACTCGACCACAAATGTAGGTGACGAATTGTTAACCATCGACCGACGCCCGTTCCGGATCGTGTATTTCACCCACGGGCGCGCTGTGATATTGACCGATCCAACAAATGCATTGTGCTCCGGAAAACTTGTATCAGACAGCTCGTCGTTTACAGGGGCATTTGGCGTATATCCTTCGATCTTGTCCCAGTTGATCCACTTATAGTCTGTGTTGTTAACCAATTCCCTCCGCTTCATCCATGTCCATGTTGTTCCGATTGAGATGTAGGTATTGATCTGATGTCGATAATTCAGATCTACATAATCTCTCTCGTAGATCTTCATCAGATTTTTTTCGAGGAACAGTGTCGTGAAATCGTTGATGATGGGAAGGATCGGTTCGTCGGGGTTGTATTGTTTGATGTATCGGCCACCCTGTAAATCCAGCCGGTCCTTTTTGTTCCGCAGTGAGAAGTTGAGATATCCAGATGCTACCTTCCTGGAAAATGCATAGCGGAATGCCGGCGTAATTCTAATGCGTGTCTTATTTGAATCCTGGACGACAGTGCCGTAAGAAACCTTATACACAAAATTCCATCCTTCAACGGTGTTAAAACCAGGCATGGGAAAGTGTATCTTAAAATTCGAATGTTCTCCGATCTTATACGTATCCCCGATGATCAAATCCCACGGCTGAAAGCCCTTATGCTTTGAAGCTTTCAGCGTATCGCCTTCTTCTTTTTTCTTGGCAACCAAAGCCATGCTATCGATCTTCACATATCCTTCTACTTCCGCTTCTGTCAGCGGTACGGGGCGTTCTGCAGCCCAGTAGGAAGAGTCCTTTTTATAGGCGGCGCTGTCTACCTCGAAGGTGTTATCGGAAATCACCTCAGGTTCCTTCTGCTCTTTTATTTCCGCCTTTTCGTACTCTTTAATTATTGTATTTAGCTCTTTGCGCGTGATCTCCTTTCCGCTGTTCAATCGTTCCTGCAGCTGTTGGGCTTTTTCCTGTTGCTCTTTTGCTTTTTTCGACGCTGCCGCATACTTCTGCTGTATCTGCGCCGCTTGTTGCTTTTCGATCTTTTCGTCGATCACTTCCATCTTTTCCGCTTCGACATACAGTTCAGGATTCATTTCAATCTTGTAACCGCTCACAGTAGCCAGATAGTTGTATTCGAATTCAAAACCGAATATTTTTCCTTCAGCTTTAAAACGATGGTTTACCGGCATCCAGGCTTTGTCATCGATCGGCGCGTATACGGCTTTGATGTTAACCGTAATTCCGAGTTTGGTGGTATAGATGTCCATACTGTGAATGCTCCACCAGTCTTCCACCAGATAGAGCATTCCTTCAACCACATTATCGCCTTTGGAGCGGGGAGTAACCTTTATCCGGCTTACTTCATAGTTGCGGTCCTTGAACGTTCCCTGGTATTCAAATTTGTAATAAGAAAATGCCTTGGGGGAAAGCGGAGAAATAGTCTCAGCGATTTCAGGCTCATAGAAACTTCCAAAAATATAAGGATTGGGATTTGTGTTATTGTCTTTGCCATCACTGCGAATAGAGATCACTTTTTCTTCGAACTTTGCAGGTCGTGTATACTTGATCTCGCTAATAGACTCTGTGAGAAAAACCTGTCCTTTTTTAACACCTGCTTTTTCGATCTGTTTTTTTGCCAGCCAGGGATAATCCTTTAGCGTGCCTGCTCCTTTTATATATACGCGGGCGGAATATTTGTCAATTTCCTGCGTATGGTATTTTGCTTTGGCGATTGCCTTTCGCATGATCGTGTAGGCGGGATCTTCCGCGCCACTCTTGACGGTGACTGTCTCCAGCACCGTGATCTGTGTTTTTAATACGATATCGAGCACAACAAAAGAATCCTTGATCTCCACATCCCGGATAGCGGTTTCAAATCCAAGATATTGGAAGATGATCTCGTATTTTCCCGGCGCAAGGATCATCTCATAGCTGCCATTCTCATTGGTAGTCGTTCCGCTGCCGGTTTGTTTTACAAAGATTGTCGTATAGGCAAGGGGTTCGCCCGTTTCAGCTTTCACCGTACCGCGTATACCCGCAGCGAAGAGATGGGTTGAAATGAAAAGCGCAGCCAGCGTCAGAAACAGCTGAAGAAACCTAAAGCGTAAGGTGGGCAATGGCATTTGACCTAAAGTGTTGCTGTTTAATCCAGATAAAAACCCTTGGCTCTGATCATCTCCTCCACTGCATCCGGAACGAGATAACGTACAGATTGGTTCTTTCGGATGCAATTCCGGATAAAAGTTGCTGAAATATCAAGCATTGGCACGTCCACGAATTTAACGTTAGGATGCGTTTTCAGGTCGGATGGTTGCGCATTCGGCCTGGGATAAACGTACAGTCCATAGTGATCGAGGATTTGTTTGTAGTTTTTCCACCTTGTAAACCCTTCAAGGTTGTCTTCTCCAATGATGATCCTGAATTCCTTGTCGGGGTGTTTTTCTTTGAGGTGTACCAGTGTATGGATAGTATAGCTCGGCTTCGGCAGGTGAAATTCGACATCTGTAACTTCCAGTTTATAGTTATCATGAACGGCGGCACGCACCATGTCGTAGCGATCGAATTCATGCAGGAGTCCTTTGCTGGGTTTGAAGGGACTTTGCGGCGATACTACGAACCAGATCTTCTTTAGATCAGTGGCTTCGACCATGAGATTGGCCACGATCATATGTCCTGTGTGAATAGGATTAAAGGAGCCGAAAAAGAGTCCTATTTTTTGTGCTGAAACCATCGACTGTGAAGATAAGAAAAGCTCATGGCTTATTCTTAAACCCATCATAAAGCCGTTGTGCTTCTGCCAATGACTTATCGAGGTTTTCATTAATAAGGACGACGTCGAACCTATCCTGGAAGCTCATCTCGAAGTTTGCTTTGAACAACCTTCTCGAAAGACTTTCTTCCGATTCCGTACCCCTGTCTTTTAACCGCTCTTTCAGCACTTCCATGGAGGGGGCTTTTACAAATACGGCGAGCGCATCCTTTCCGAAATACTTCTTAAGGTTCAACCCCCCTTTCACATCGACATCGAAGATCACATTCTTACCTTCTTTCCAAATACGATTGATCTCAGACTTCAATGTGCCGTAAAAGTTACCTTCGTAAACTTCTTCCCATTCAATAAATTCATCGCCATCAATTTTAGCTTTGAATTCTTTTGGACTGAGGAAATAGTAGTCTTTGCCATGGGTTTCCGTGCGCCCGCGTTTATCACGTGTGGACGCCGAAATGGAAAATCCTAAATCGGGATTTGTAGCAAGGAGATGCTTAACAATAGTAGTCTTGCCCGAACCAGAAGGAGCGGAGAAAATGATAGCTTTGCCCGCCATCAATGGGCCAAGTTTTGAATCACTTTTGATTTGATGCTTTCGACCAATTCTTGTGGTGCCTGCCCACTGCATTTCGATTTAAGAAGTTGTCGGATGGCAACCTCGAGGTGATAGTTTTTGTAGCATGGCATACATTCCTCAAGATGATGCTTTAAAAAATGTTCTTTTTGTTCCGAAGATGCTTCTCCGTCAACAATTAGCTGAAGCATTTCCATGCATTCACGCTGGTTTTCACAGTCTTGCTTCATGCGGCTCTGGTCAGGATTACTCATAGGTTCATGCAGTTTTATAACCCATTTGTTTTGCGTATTCACTAAGTTTGTCCTTTAGGAGGTTCCGCGCACGATGTAATCTGCTTCGTACTGTTCCTATTGGAATATCGAGGATCTTAGCCATTTCATCATACTTAAATCCTTCCAGGTCACACAGTATAATTACTGTCCTGAAATCGACATCAAGAGAATTGAGGGCATTCGAAATTTCGTCCCCGATCATATCTTTAAGCGCCTCCACACGCAGATCGGGCGTTATTTGCCTGTCAACCTCTTCGGAGTTATAATAACTTTCTACCTCTTGGTAATCCACCTTCGAAGGCTCTTTGCTCTTCTTACGGTAGTCGTTAATGAAACTGTTTTTCAAGATTCGGAACAGCCATGCTTTAGCATTAGTTCCTTTTTGAAAAGAATCAATAAAACGATACGACTTTAGATATGTATCCTGCACCAGATCCTTGGAGTCATCCTGATCCAGTGTCAGACGATAAGCAAAGTTATACATTGAGTTTATGTGGGGCATAAACTCATTATTGAAGATATTTTGCTTCTCTTCGTCAGAGTAATGTTGTTTCGGGGCCTCTTCTTCTAGTTCCATCAGGGTCTAAAATATATATTACAAGGGATGGATTCAAATCAATGCAATAGCTCCTTGAGCATTCCATAAGCCACAAAGATACAAGCAAATGCGTCATGGACTTATTCTAAATAAGGATTTAAATGCTTAAAAAATCAATATTTCGTACCTTCGCGTCTCGAATAGCGCACCGATACGTACCCTTCCCGGGATGGTAGCCCCGGCCTCGTTCGACCTTTAAACCTATAGATACCGTGTTTGCATTCCTGAAAAAGAAATTCAAGAGATTCTCCGCACGCCGAGTATTCAGTGAGTACGGCTATGAACTCAAGACCTTTTCGTTCCCTGGCTTAGGCCAGGTACAATACGCCCAATGGCTGCATCCATTGGAGGGCTCAAAGGAGATTACACAAAAGCAGCTCGATTTCTTTAAAAGCCATCTGAAGCCCGGAGGGTTCGCCATCGACATCGGCGCCCATACTGGTGATACTACCGTTCCGATGGGCCTTGCCGCCGGGAAGCACGGTGTCGTGCTGGGCCTTGAACCCAATGGATACGTGTTCAAAATATTGAAAAAGAATGCGGAGCTGAATCCCCAGTTGACCAATATTGTACCTCTTCCTTTCGCTGCCACCGATGCCGACGGCGAGTTCACGTTTAATTATTCTGACGCCTCGTTCTGCAACGGTGGGTTTCTTACTGAAATCAAGGATACACACCATCACCACAATTATCAACTCAAGGTTATTGGCAAAAATCTCGAGAAGTACCTGAATGAAAATTACAGTCAACAGTTACCGAAGCTTCAGCTCATAAAAGTGGACGCGGAAGGCTATGATAAGGAGATACTTAAGACAATTTCAACGACGATCCGCAAATACAAACCCACGTTGTTAGTGGAGTGTTATAAGCGCCTTAACATTGAAGAACGCCATGAGTTGTTTGACGTCATCACAAGTCTTGGATATGATCTATACCGCCACGAGGGATTTGAAAAAATGGAAAACTCAAAGATCGAAAGGAATGATATGATGAAGCATCCTCATTTTGATATCATCGCTATTCCTAGTTCGACTTCCTCGTCAACGCAGACTTAGGCAATAGCTTATAGTTCTTGTATTCTCCGATCCTCCAGCCCGTCAAATCTTCAACCCAATTAAGCAATCTGTGCCTGAGAGAGCTTTTGCTTTTTGATGGATCGTATTTAAAATCCCAGTCTTTGGCATCGATGATCTTCCTCATCACCGCCGGATGTTTTCCTGAAAATACGCTAAGGACATCCACGTCGTTATAATCGTACTCGACAGCGTCATTAAACCGTTTCTCCAGCTCCGAGTCATTTACATAAAATTGATCGAAGAACTGGGCCTTCTCCTGCATTAATCGAGGAGGCCGTACGTGTGAATAATGATAGACCGGCACATCGATCTTTACCACATTAAGCTTGGTGCCTTTTTCACCTTGTTCGTATGACTCGTTC
>DASVBA010000462.1:0-6733 GCA_036376095.1 Chryseolinea sp. | reverse complement strand
AGAAAGTTTGGGGGTATTTTGAATCACAAGTTAAAGCAGAATATCTAAAAATAGGATTCAAAAAAGAGTTTATTTTGTCCCACTCGAACCCTGCCAAGTTCCTGAAATACGTCCGGAAATGGAACCTTTTTTATCTATCTTTATCCGGTTAGGGGTCGTAAGGTCATACCCAAACCCATGCCCCAACTCCTGCCTACGCGAAACGCTTGCGCCACCGCTATAGCTTTAGCGCACGCGGTCGTCGGGCAAAGCATAACCCATAACTCATAACTCATAACTCATAACTCTTTTTAATTAGTCCCTTCGAATATGCCGTGTTTCAATTTCGTATCAGCGGTGCCTAATCTCCGGCCAGTGTATTTATTATCGTTGCTCCTGACAGTAGGATGCCAGAAGAAAAAAAGCGCTCTGGTCTGGAATGAAGACTTTCCGGTTATCGGATCACAATCTTCTCCCCGAACGGCAGACCTTAACGGCGACGGGGTGTTGGACATCGTTATGGGGGCGGGCAAGAACGAATATCAACATAGTGAACAGGGCGTACTTGCATTAGATGGAAAAACCGGAAAGGTTCTTTGGCAGCAGGAAGCGCCGGATCAGGTATACGGATCAGCCACCTTGTATGACATCACGGGTGACGGTGTAACCGATGTGTTTATCGGCGGACGCTCACCTCACTTCAAGGCAATTAATGGTAAAACGGGAGAATTGCTCTGGGAGTATAAACATTCGGATCATGTAAAGGATTCGATCATGAAGTATGCACGCTATAACTTTAATAACAGCATCCTCGTTCCCGACCAAAATAACGATGGCTTGATGGATCTGATGACCGTTAATGGAGGAAATTCATATGCCAATCCCAACTCGGAAGTGGACAGGTTCCCTGGTGTGCTGATGATCTTTGATATTAAAAGCGGAAAAATAATCGCGGCAGATACTATGCCCGATGGTAAGGAGTCTTATATGTCGCCGGTGGGATTTGTCTCCCAGGGAAGCAATGAATTCAGCATCGTGTTTGGAACGGGCGGAGAGACCATTGACGGCCATCTATACATAGCAAAGCTTTCGGACCTGATGAATAATGAACTTTCGAAAGCGACAATTATTGCTTCAGAAAAGGGTCACGGTTTCATAGCGCCGCCATCTCTTGCGGATATAACCGGAGATGGCAATTTGGACATTGTGGCGATCACTCATGGCAGTAATGTTTTTGCTATAGACGGTAAGGATCATAAAATACTGTGGCAACAGACTATCAGAAACACGGAATGCAGCAATAGTCTGGCCGTTGGTTACTTTACGGGTGATGAGGTTCCTGATTTTTTTACGTTCGCGAGCAAAGGACAATGGCCAAACAGTACGGGCTCGCTTCAGGTAATGCTTGATGGAAGCGATGGCTCGATCGCATTTATTGATTCGATTGGGTGCACCGGATTTTCTTCGCCGGTGGTATATGATATCGATAAGGACGGACGCGATGAGGCGATCATCAGTGTAAATGAATTTGATTGTAGTGTCGGATTTACGGGAAACGCGCCCGTCACGATTGAGAATAAGCTTATCGCGTTGAATTTTCAGAAGAGATCGTTTCAGACGATAGATCAATCGATAGGTTTTAAGAATATTTTTTCAACCCCCTGGATAGGAGATCTTGATGATGACGGTTATTTGGACATCGTTCACTGTCAATACTATCATCGTTCGTTATTGCTTTCGTTCCTGGGCATGAGAGTCAAGCGTATAGACACTCCGATACAAATAAAATCCCGGCCCATATGGGGTGCTTACATGGGGTCGAACGGCGATGGGATATTTGCCGTAAGCGAATAACCAGCGTATGCAAGCAGTCGCCTTATTCCACAACTGACGCAAACAGAAGAGGCTGCCCGTTGGAGCAGCCTCTTGCTATAATTAATCGATCAATTATTCTAGTTATCCCACCAGACTTTTCCGGTAGCGTTGTCAGGCGAAGTACCACCAGCTGCGATGTTATCAGAGTTGGTTGCGACTTCATGAGAAGGATAACGGAGACGGCCTGGGATCTTTCCACCAGTGATGTTACCTGGATAGTTGATTTCAACCAGTGCGGGGAGGCCTGTCCTTCTATAGTCGGCCCACGCTTCCCACCAGTTAAGGAATTTCGTAATCCACATTTGTGTGCCGATCTGTGCCAGTCCTGCAGCGCCTCCAGCGTAAGCGTTGTTGGCTAGATAAGCAGTAACAGCGGCATCAGAAACTACAAAGGAAGCGTCATAGGGCACATACATTTGGAGCGCAGCCTTAACACCGGCATCATAGTGCGAAGCAGCGCTACCAGAGACTGTGCCTATGGATCTTTCTGCTGCTTCAGCAAGGAGCAGTTCAACCTCCGAATAGCTCATCAGAAGATAAGATTCGCTGCGATCAAGCAATTTCATGTTGATCACCGAGAAGAGCTGTGCGGGGTTAGAGCCCGTTATCCCTGTGTAAGCATCGAGAGTTCCAACATCAAGACCGTTTGGCATACCTTTTTGCGCGAGGGGATCTGCGTTACCATTTACGCCCTCCGTAAAGATCATTAGGCGTGGATCGTCATCAGCAGTACTGCCCTTGTCGGCCCCCATCAACTGGTCAATAAGCGTCTTGGACATAACGCGTGACTGACCACCATCACCAGGGTAAAATGCCCTGGAGATACCGTTTTGGTTTACCCACAAGCTTGGCGTTTCAGACATAGGTACCCACACGTTGTCGGCATTTGACGTCATCACTCCCGCACCACTCAGTGCTTTGTTAACGTAAGAAGCCGCTCCAGCCGCATCAACGCCTGACATTCTCATAGCCGCCCTAAGGATAAGCGAATTCGCCCATCTTTTCCACTTGTCAATGTCGCCCTTAAAATACATATCGGCGGAAGCAAACCCGTCATCAGGGTTGCCACTGCTGATCGCTGCACCAGCTTCCTCCAGCTCCTTGAGGATATCGGCGTATATTTCCTGTCCTGAGTTGTACTCAGGTAGGAAAGTACCTTCAATTCCTTTCAGCGCGTTGGTATAGGGAACGTTGCCATAATAGTCAACAAGACGCATAAACAAGAAAGCCCTGAGAATTCTGGCGGCTTCCCTTGTGTTCTTGCGCTTGCCGGCTTCATAGCCCTCTTCTCCAGTTTGCTTAAGCACTTCTTCAAGGTTCTTCAACTGACCACCATAGATAAACTCCCATGGCGCGTTGTCTGATTCCACGTTTTCAAAGTACTTATCACCTGCACCTAATCCACCTGTTCCGGAGTTGGCTAGGTGTTGCATCCAATAGGCACAATAGCCAATGTTGGTCCGCCAGTCGATGTAACGGTTATCGCCTTCCGAACCGCCTGACGCTGCGCCTAACTGAGCAGCCGAGAACAGGAAGTTCATGTTAACCTGATTGAGCGCCTGCGGATTAATGTTCAGATCGTGCAACGTATCCGTGTCACAACTCGCAAAAGGTATTGTCAGGCCACAGGCCAGTAATATTATCTTACTTATATATTTCATGATTCTTCAATTTGTAGTTAGAAGCTTACCCGCAAGTTAAAACCATAAGAGCGCGTCGCAGGCATTGCGAAATATTCAAGCCCCTGAGCACCGGCATTTGTGGAATACGTTGATTCCGGATCCACGTTGTCGATGTTCTTATTGATGACCCAAAGGTTACGGCCGACAAATGAAAGTGACAGGTTCTGAATCGGAGTCTTGCTAAACCACGCTCTTGGGAACGAGTATCCAAATGTCAACTGACGTAATTTAACGAACGATGCATCGTACAAGAACATTTGGGAGATAGCAGTACTTTCACCGCCAACTCTGTTCCAATAAACGTTAGCTTCATGCGGAGTCAGGTCGCGATCGACAGGTACATAATTTGGAGCTTCAGCTGTTCCTGTGTTGATCACTCCATTGATATGCAACGGTGTTTCGCCCTCACGTCCGATCAGTGATTGTTCACTCATGCCCCACTGTGCCAACCTGTTGTTCGTTCCGGAGAATATATCTCCACCGGATTTGAAGTCAACAAGGAAGTCAAGTGTAAATCCTTTGTAGCTGAGCGTGTTGTTAACGCCACCTGTAAAGTCGGGTACACCATTTCCAATCGGTACATAGGTTGTCGACGCCCGAGGAGTTCCGTCTGCATTGAAGATCGGTACTCCATCCGGAGTTGTTTGCTGCACCCGGCCAGTGATCGTTCCAAAGGGTTGTCCAACAATGTGCTTGATAAAGACGTTACGTGTGCGTGGCTCTTCCGCCACGATTTCAGTTTGTCCTTCATTGATGAAGTCAACGTTGTTGTTGTTCTTGGCGAAGTTCAACGAAATATCCCAGGTTATGGCGCCGCGTACTGGCGTGCCACTCAGCAATACTTCAACACCATTGTTTGAGATTTGGCCTACGTTAACAAGAGTTGACCCAAAGCCCGACGCGCGTGAGATTGTCGAAGCCACAATGTCATCTTTTGTTGTTTGATCATAGTAAGTGAAATCAAGACCTAAACGGTTGTCAAAGAATCTGACGTCGAATCCAACTTCCACCTCACTTGAAATTGCAGGCTGTAGAGTTGGGTTGGGAATCCGTCCATTGTTGTTATCGGCATTGGTGAAACTAGCCATCTTATAACCAAGGTGCGTATTTCCGTTAAGGGAATACGTCAGGTTAGCCGCATATGGATCGATTGAAACTATACCGCTCTTTGCCCAGGATGCTCTCACTTTAGCAAAACTGATGACAGAAGGAAGTGCCTGGAAGGTCTCTGATACCACCCAGCTGGCGCCAACCGACGGATAGTCAACTCTGTTGTAATCAGGGTTCAAAACCGAGAACCAGTCGGAACGGGTTGTTGCCGTCACGAACAGGTAATTCTTGTAGCTCACTTCAGCCGAAGCATATAGCGAATTTATCCCGCGCTCATTGAAACCGTATCCGTAATTGCGTGTAGCGGCATTGTTGATAGCGTCAAAAAACTGAACGCTGAACCCGTTACCGTTCGCACTTATCCGTTCATAGGTCCTTGTCATCCTGTTTCCTCCTACAAATGCATTGACCGTAAAGTCGCCAAAGGTCTTATTAACCCCTAACATCCAGTCAGCATTGATTTCGCGCACACGGTCCTCACCTTCGGTACGGTTACCCTGGAGACTGTGCCCAGTTCCTTCAGGAGTGAGGTTGGAATCTCTTCTGGTGTACCAATCCATACCGAGACGACCTGCCACGTACAACCAGTCGAGTATGTCGTAACGAAGCTGTGCGGATGAAATAAAACGGTCTCTGATATCACTGTCCTTAACAACATAAGTCGCCCAATATGGGTTTTGATCCCAGTTGTTTGGCGCGCGCAACCATTCCTGACCAGCAAACTTAGCAGGTCCGCCTTGACCATACGCTAACAATAACGCAGGGTCAGTCAAGTAAGATGGTATTGCGCCAGGTTTGCTTGATTCACCATAATATGTGCTCACGTCAACATTGGGCGGAGTTCTCCACAGAGAGTGGATGGCATTGTTCGGAGAATCGGACAACTGAGGTCTGTTCTTCGCCTCTTCATGTGAGTACATCACTTTCGCATTAAGCGTCAGCTTCTTGCCAAATTTGGAATTGACATTGAATGCGAGGTTCGTTCTGTCGAAGCCAGAGTTGGGCACGATGCTCGAACTGCGCAAGTCGGAAACCGAGAACCGGAAGGACTGGTTTTCGCCACCACCACTTAATGATAAGCTGTTTGTCCATGACTGACCAGTTTCCAGGAATTGATCAAAGATATTGCCCTGATATGCATAAGGCCTGGACACGCCGTCGAATTGCGGGGTGTCACTTCCGTCCATTTCTGTACCCCAGGCGATGTTTCCCCAGTTGAATGCCTGAATAGCTGTACCTGGTTTAGTCGCCACTCCGTTAACAAGTCCGTCCGGCGTGGAGTCTACATAGTTACCGGCTCCGTACTTAGTTTGCAGTTCACTTTGATCGTATAGTTTTTCGACAACATAGTTGCTGTTGAATTCAATGCCGATCCCTTTTCTCTTTGAGCCTCTTTTCGTTGTAATGTTAATTACACCATTACCTCCGCGAGAACCATACAACGCAGATGCGTTCGCACCCTTTAAAACGGTGATAGACTCAATATCGTCGGGGTTGATACTGGTTAAACCATCTCCTTCGTCACGACCGCCCCAAAGCCCGGCCTGACCAAAATTATTGTTATCTATTGGAATACCGTCGACCACATAAAGCGGCTGGTTGGATCCACCAAGGGACTTGTTACCGCGGATGACAATACGGGTAGAACCTGCAGGACCCGTGGCAGCCTTCGAAACGTTCACACCGGCAATACGGCCAGCCAGAGCATTACCAAGGTTGTTTTCACGGGCTTCAGTGAACTTAGAACCGCTAACTTCGGTCACGGAATAGTTAAGCGCCTTAGTGCTACGCTCAACGCCAAGCGCTGTTACCACCACTTCACTGAGTTGTTGCACGTCTTCAGACAACGCAACATCAATGGAAGATCTGGTTCCCACTTCAACTTCTTGTGAAGCATAACCAATAAAAGAGAACACCAGAACTGTCGAACCATCAGGCATTGAAATAGTATACTTACCGCCCACGTCCGTTGTAGTACCAACAGAGGTACCTTTCACAATGACGTTGACGCCAGGCATCGCTGTGCCGGCTCCGTCTTTCACGGTACCGGTGACGGTTCTTTCCTGCGCAAAGACGTATGTCCCAGC
>DASVBA010000451.1:0-4871 GCA_036376095.1 Chryseolinea sp. | reverse complement strand
GTGACAGGAACAGTTACATCAGGCGTTGACGGTTCACCTTTACCCGGCGTGTCGGTATTGGTGAAGAGTACCACAACAGGTACTACCACAGACACGGACGGAAGGTACACCATACAGGTGCCCGACCAAAGCGCGGTACTTGTCGTATCGTTTATAGGTTTTGCGTCACAGGAACTGGAGGTAGGAAGCAGAACAACCATTGACGTCGTTCTTTTGGAAGACGTTCAGCAATTGAGTGAAGTTGTTGTTACCGCATTGGGTATATCCCGCGAAACTAAAACGCTGGTGTATGCAACTGAACAGGTAAAACCTGCTCAGTTAACTGAAGTACGGGATGCAAACAACATGATCAATGGATTGCAGGGAAAAGTTACCAACGCGGTTATTACTCAGGGCTCCGGCGGCCCGGGTAGCGGTGCAAGGATCGTGTTGCGCGGTAACAGATCTATCCAGGGAACTAACAATGCCTTGATTGTTGTCGACGGTGTTCCTATCAACAATGGTACAAATGGAACAATCACCAGTGATTTTGGAGGTTTGCAGGGTATTGATGGTGCATCAAATATCAACCCTGATGACATCGAGTCAATGACCATTCTGCGTGGCGCTTCTGCCGCAGCATTGTATGGTAGCGCAGCAGGAAATGGTGTGGTCGTGATTACTACTAAAAAAGGAACAAAGGATCGAGTCTCAGTTACGATAAATTCCGGCGTTACCTCAGAGAGGCCCTTCGTTCTTCCCGCACTTCAAAATTCTTATGGACAGGGAAACTCAGGAGCGATAGTCACTAATACTGCAGGTGAATCGGTTTCAGGAGAAAGCTGGGGTGCGCCGCTTGATGGTCAGATGATCAAAGCTTATAACGGCGAACAAAGACCTTACTCCGCCCAACCGGATAACGTTAAGGACTTTTATAGAACCGGTGTTACCTGGAACAATTCGATTGGTGTTACGGGTGGAACGGAAAAAATGCAGACCTATCTGTCATATACCAACAATGCGATCCAGGGTATTCAGCCGAAAAATGATTTGACCCGTCATACTTTTAACCTGAGGGTGTCGAACCAGATCGGCAAGAGATTTAAGACGGATGGTAAGATCACCTATATCGCTCAGAATATTGATAACCGATATGAAACCGGTGAATCTGCTCTCGGCCTTCCTATAACGATCGGTCAGATCCCCCGTAACGTGAGCCTTAGTGATGCCAAGAACTTTGAGTTTATTAACAACTTAGGGGTTCCGGTAAGAGCGCCATATCCGGTTATTAACCCGGCCCTTTATCAAAATCCATATTGGATCATTAACCGCACTGAGACGAATGACGTTCGCGATCGCGTAATGGGTTTCATCACTGCAAGTTTTGATATTACAGACTGGTTGCACCTCAGCGGAAGAGCTAACCTGGACAAAATTATCGACAACCAGGAAAGAATGTTCTCTAATGGAACGGTTGGGGTGAGCGGTGTTGGCGGTTCTTATAACAGGACCGAGGTTACTGTAACTCAAAAATGGTTTGATGTTAGCCTGGACGGTAGCAACAAGATTACGGATGACCTTAAAATTGATTATCGCGTAGGCGCGATTTTGCAAGACAATCAATGGGAACAACTCTATAATAGTGCAAACGGACTCAATGTTACGAACGTCTTCAGCTTGAATTTTGCGACAACACGGGCGTACAGCGAGGATGCATCACACGTTCAGACACAGGCTGTTTATGGACAGGTCAACCTGGCCTTCAAAGAAGCACTGTTCTTAGACTTGAGTTTACGCGAGGACTGGGCGTCGACATTACCCCCGCCTTACCGTTATAACTATCCTTCTGTCGGCCTTTCAGGTATAATCTCTGATTTGGTTACACTGCCAGAGGCAATTTCATTTTTGAAATTAAGCGGAAACTATGCGCAAGTTGGTAACGGCGGCGCGTTTGGAGCACGGAACAATACGTATAGCTATTCTGCAGGATCAAGCCATGGATTTATTTTCCGGGATCCCAGAAAAGCAATTCCTGATTTGAAACCTGAATTGGTTGAGAACCTGGAATTTGGTATCGACGTGAAATTGTTTGAAAATCGTTTAGGAGCTCAGTTCACAGTTTACAAGAGCAATTCAACAAACCAATTGTTGCAGGTTGGCCTACCCGTTGCGACCGGTTACTCCAGTCAGTACATCAATGCCGGTGAAATTGAAAACAAAGGATTGGAGTTGACCCTCAATGCCACCCCGGTGAAGACTGGAGACTTGACCTGGGACATTGCCTTTAATTTGGGTATGAACAGGAATAAGGTGGTGAAACTGACTGAAAATGTGAAGGAATTTCTTATCGTCGATTCAGGCTTTGGCCGGTCTGCAACTCCCGTTGTAAGGGAGGGAGGCAGTTTTGGCGACATGCTTGGTTTCTTCTGGATGAACGCAGACGACGTTTATGAAAACGGCAAGTTAGTAAGCCATTCTGATCAGGGAGCTCGCCTCGTTACCGCAAATGGCGCGCCGCTATCTTCTATCACTACCGGCGCACAAGCTGTCCTAGGTAATTTTAATCCTAAAGCTACCGCGGGTCTTACCAACATTGTACGGTATAAAGACATAGCACTCCGAGTGCTGATCGATGGCCGTGTTGGTGGTACCATCATGGATGGAACAGAACAATTGCTGGCGTACAACGGAGCTCCGGAAGTTACTGCAAACTTTCGCGAAGGAGGTTGGAATTTAGGCGGACAGGATGCCAATGGAAACGAAGTCTCGTCTACCATCAACGCACAGACATTCTGGACGACCGCTTCTGGCGGACGTTATGGAACAGCAGAGTTCTTTACTTATGATGCTACTAATTTCAGGGTTCGTGAAGTTTCCCTTGGATATAGCCTCCCGCTGCCACCGTCATTCCCGTTGAAGCAAGCAAGGATCTCTCTGGTAGCCCGTAACCTTTTCTTTTTGTACCGTGGAAGTTCCAGAATGGATATTCCGGGCTTAGGCAAACGTAAAATGGAATTTGATCCTGATATGGCTTTGGGTAATGGTAACTGGCAGGGGATCTCTTATGGTACGTTGCCCTCTACACGCAGTATCGGTTTTAACGTGCAGCTCACCTTCTAATAGTTGAAAAAATAATGAATAGAATAATGAAAAAATTCAAAGACTATATAAAAAGGCACGGAAGTATTGCACTTCTCTGCGGCATTGTGTTGGTCATGGCTTGTACGGATAAGTTTGAGGAATTCAACACAAACCAGAACAAGCTTTCAAAGTTGGAGCCATCGCAGCTTCCTTTCCTTTTCTCGAAGGCCCAATCAACGGCAACGAACAACGGATGGAATTATCAGATTGCTCAGAATCTTTTCCACGATCAATACTGTCAGTACTTTGCCAACACGACAACGTACTTTCCGTCAGATCGTTTGGTGATTCGAATGGATTGGATCCGCGCAGCATGGAACCCTATCTACACTGAAGTGGTACCTCAGTTGCAGTCTATAATGGAAGCAACGGATCCAAGTTCTGCTGAGTATGCGCTTGCTCAGATCATGTGGGTTTATACGTTTCACCGTCTCACCGACACGTGGGGCCCTGTACCTTATTTTAATGCAGGCCTCGCCGGTGAAGGTGTTCCCTATGATGCTCAGGATGTCATTTATGACGACATGTTCAAAAGATTGGCCAGCGCCGTCAGTGTATTGGATGGTTTTGCAGGTCAAAATGTTTTTGGTGACTATGACCTGATTTATGGCGGAGACGTAAACAAATGGAAAAAGTTTGCAAACACACTTCGTCTAAGATTAGCCATTAGAATATCAGGCGTCAATGGAACACGGGCGAAAACAGAAGGTGAAGCAGCCGCTGCCTCTGGTACGCTTACTACCAGCCCCGGCGATGACGCCCTTATCATAAGATCCAGGAATGGTGACGACTTCAACGGGTTGTCGATTATGGACTGGAATGAGTTCAGAATGAGCTCCACGATGGAATCAGTACTCAAGGGATATGATGATCCACGTATGCCAATCTATTTCCTTCCTGCTGTAACAACCGGCGACTATGAGGGCTTGAGAAACGGCCTTTCGTCAGCCGACATGGCGGTTGCTCTTAACAAACCTGATGCTAACTCTCACCATGGCGATCGCTGGTCTTCAACAACAGGATTGGAAACACCATCGAACGTGATGGCTACTGCCGAAGCAGACTTCCTTAAAGCTGAGGCAACATTGCTTGGATGGAGCGTCGGTGGAGGAACTGCCAAGCAGCACTACGAAAATGGTATTCGTAACTCAATGGCTCAGTGGGGCATCACAGATGCTGCTGTTGTCAACGCTTATATCAATAGCGCGGCAACTCCAATTCCTCCTGGTGATGCACAGAATTCACCGGCCGTTTCGACCGCACCGGTAGCCTTCGGTGCAACGGTGGCGCAACAAAAGGAACAGATCACGATCCAGAAATGGCTGGCTCTTTATCCGGAAGGGGTTGAAGCATGGGCTGACATAAGGAGAAGCCGCGCCTTCAAGCTTTATCCTGTCAAACAGTCGGACAATCCTGATCTTCCTACTGCGGCTAATATAAATGTTCCAACCAACAATTGGATCAGGAGAATTCCTTTCATCAATGATGAAAAGGTTACAAACGGGACTGAAGTAACAAAAGCCGTTCCTTTGTTAAATGGTCCGGACAACATCGCCACTAAGCTGTGGTGGGATGTAAATCCTTAAAAACTCATAATCATCTCTTCATAACGATAAGGGGTCAGTGAAAACTGGCCCTTTATTTTTTGTGGGATTTCTGAATATCAGAACTATAGCTACAGGAATTTTTGCGTAAGATTGAATTGCCTATCTGATGAGTGACATGCTTAAAACAACGGGATATATATTTCT
>DASVBA010000442.1:0-2367 GCA_036376095.1 Chryseolinea sp. | reverse complement strand
TGAAATCCGAATATCACACAGTTTATTGAAAGCTGCGGAATAGCTTCCTTTTCAAGCGATTTGACGTATTTCCTGATCCTTTCAATCATTCAAACGAATTTTAAGGGATTATTAACGGGCTATCAAGCACACACAAATTTGATGTAATACAAAATTACCATATATTTGAGTCACTTTGACTCAAATCGTCATCTTTATTTAATTCCAGGCTATGAAAAAGCGGTATAAATTCCTCATCGCATTCCTTGTTTTGGCTGTTGCAGCCTACTTCTACCTTACGAGAGACACACGGGAAATAAAAGTTCTAGTCTTTTCAAAGACCGCCTCCTTCCGGCATGAATCCATTCCCGTTGGCATTGAAGCCATCCGGAATTTGGGCAAGCAGCATGGGTTCAGCGTAGATACCACTGAAAACAGCAACATCTTCAGCGAAAAAACATTAAAGAATTATAACGTTATAATTTTCCTCAACACAACCGGCAATATCCTGAACGATGCACAGCAGTTGGAAATGAACCGGTGGATCCAGGCAGGCGGTGGGTTTGTGGGAGTACATGCAGCGGCGGATACCGAATATGAATGGCCATGGTACGGAGACCTCGTCGGCGCTTATTTTAATGGCCACCCGAACGATCCCAATGTTCGCGACGCAACGGTGAAGGTGGTGGACAACACTCACATTTCGACGAAACATCTTCCTGAAAACTGGAAGAGAACGGATGAATGGTATAACTACAAAGACATAAGACCGGACATAAATATCCTCCTGAACCTTGACGAAAAGTCATATGAGGGCGGAACGAACGGCGATAACCATCCAATGGCGTGGTATCGCGACTTCGATGGAGGAAGGACCTGGTATACAGGACTCGGACACACCAACGAATGCTATCAGGATAACGATTTTCTTGAACTGCTTTGGGGAGGTATTCAATACGCCGCCGGATCGGGAACTCCAGTCGATTACAACAATGCAAGAGTGGCCCCGGAAGAAAACAGGTTCCAGAAAGTTGTACTGGACTTCAATCTCAATGAACCCATGGAACTGGACGTTCTTCCAAATGAAGACATCCTCTTTATAGAACGCCGGGGTGCTATCAAGCTTTTCAAAAAAACAGAAAACAAAACCAAACTCGTCACCAATTTTCCAGTATTCAGTGAACTTGAAGATGGGCTGCTAGGCCTCGCCGTCGATCCCGACTTTAAAAAGAATAATTGGATCTATCTTTACTACTCTCCTGTCGGTAAAGATGCATTACAACGACTCTCACGATTCAGTTTTGTAGGAGATTCTTTGGATCGGGCGAGTGAGAAAATATTGTTAACGGTTCCGACACAACGCGATGAATGTTGTCATTCTGCAGGATCTGTGGAGTTTGGTCCGGACCGACTGCTATATATTTCATCTGGAGACAATACCAGCCCCCGCGCCACAGGATATGGCCCCATCGATGAGCAACCGGGACGTTCTGCCTGGGATGCACAGAAGTCTTCGGGAAATACCAACGACCTGCGGGGCAAAATCCTTCGAATCAAGCCTGAAGATGATGGTACATACTCTATTCCGGACGGAAACCTGTTCAGTGATCCATCCCAAGGAAAACCCGAGATCTATGTAATGGGTGTGAGAAATCCGTTTAGAATTTCCGTGGATTCAAAAACCGGATTCTTGTACTGGGGAGACGTCGGACCGGACGCAGGTAAGGATAGCGTTGGATTCGGATCCCGTGGATACGATGAGATCAACCAGGCAAGGAAAGCGGGCAACCATGGCTGGCCATACTTCATAGGAAACAATTTCCCCTACAACGACTTTGACTATGGGGCAAATAAGTCCGGTGCGCTGTTCGATCCTAAAAAACCCATGAACGCTTCCCCTAACAATACCGGTGCAAAAGAATTGCCGGAAGCTGTACCACCCATGATCTACTATCCTTATGCGGCCTCAAAAGAATTTCCACTCGTTGGCGAAGGTGGTCGTAACGCTATGGCAGGTCCCGTCTTCTACCTTGACGAATACCCGGAATCCGAAGACAGATTTCCTGCCTATTACGATAAAAAGTTTTTTGCTTATGACTGGATGAGAGGGTGGGTAATGGCTGTCACGCTTGATGAAAACGGAAACTACGTGCGCATGGAGAGATTCCTTCCGAACACGCTCTTCAACAATCTTGTCGACGTCGTATTCGGTCCAAACGGCGACATGTACGCCCTGGAGTATGGAACGAACTGGTTCACGCAAAACATTGATGCAAGACTAGTGCATATCACCTATTCCGCGGGCAACCGTGCGCCGCTTGCCGTGATCAAAGCGGATAAAACCATAGGAAAGACTCCTTTCTCAATTAAACTCAATGCTGATGAATC
>DASVBA010000434.1:0-5071 GCA_036376095.1 Chryseolinea sp. | reverse complement strand
TTCTTGTACTTCGTGGCATTTGCATTGGTCGTGGGAATAATTGCAGGAATGTTGCCAGCCAGTTATTTGTCAGCATTTCGGCCCGTGAAGGTATTGAAGGATGCCGGTAACCTGAAGGTGTACTCCCGTCTTACGTTCCGCCGCGTCTTAATGGTGATACAATTCGCGTTGTCCCTTTTCTTCATCATGTTTGTCTCCATTGTGTACAGGCAAATCAACTATATGTTTGATAAGGATTATGGATTCAAGGAAGATAATATTGTCAATGTACGTTTGCAGGGAATGGAATTTGAAAAATTGGCGAATGAAGTGAGACAATTTCCGGGCGTTGTACGAGTCGGTGCTGTTTCTCACGCACTAGGAACCTGGGCAGACCGGTCCAGCGACTACAAACGTACGAGGGATGAAGAACCGTTCGTCATGCGGGATTTTATATTGGATAATAACTACCTGGATAACATCGGAGTGGAATTTCTCGCCGGGAAAAACTTTGATCCCGGAGCGGAAGGCGTATTCGAAAAAAATGTTATCCTCAATGAAACAGCGCTGAAACAATTCTCATTTACGGATCCTGTTTCGGCGATTGGCCAAACTATTTATACCGATGATTCCGTGATGCTGACCGTTATTGGCGTTGTGAGAGATTTCCACTTCAGGCCCTTAAACTATGAAATAGGTCCAGTGGCGTTAAGGTATAACCCAAAGGCTGCCGGCATACTGAGCATGCGGATCGTTCCTGCAGAGAAGGAAAGAATAATTGCTTCCCTGCAGTCCGTGTGGAAAACATTGGACCCGGTTCATCCCTTGGAGTGGATTATGATGGATCATGAGATCGATGAGGCTTATAGCGTTTCGGGTTTTACGGATATCGTCAAGATTGTGGGCTACATCGCTTTCCTGGCTATCACCCTCGCTTGCCTTGGGATGTTGGGTATGGCAATGTATGCCATTCAAACACGGGTGAAAGAGATCGGTGTGCGAAAGGTCATGGGAGCAAGCGTCTATCAGATCACGTTATTATTAAGTGCGTCGTTTGCCCTCTTGATTGGTATTGCGGTGCTTCTTGCAGTGCCCGCAAGTTTCTACATGGGCGACCTTTTCCTCAGCAATTATGCGTATCGAATTACAATAACCCCATGGGTATTGCTCTTCGGTGTCGTTTTAGTTCTTGTTCTCGGTCTGATCACGATCTGTTCGCAGACAATGAGGGCAGCGGCAGCAAACCCGGTGAAGTCATTGCGTTACGAGTAAAGCCGAACGAAATCTGACGGAAACAATTCTGTGATCAATAAATATTGTAATTAATTACACCTGCGGTTGTAACTATTGTTTGGCCTGTAGGTATTTTAGAAATAGCGCTACATATGTTCAAAAACTACATCAATTCAATACTACGCTACATTTCGAGGAATAAGGCGTTCACGACCATCAATATCTTGGGCCTTGCTATCGGAATGATGGCCTGCATGCTCATCACACAATATGTGATGCACGAATTCAGCTATGACAATTTTCACAGAAAGAAGGATCAGATATTCCGGGTGCAACTGGATCGATTCGACAAGGGCGAACTGTCCACTCGTTGGGCATCGGGTTGTGCCGGGATCGGTATCGATCTCAAAGCAGACTTTCAAGAGGTGAAGGATTATGTGCGTCTGAAAAGTCAGAATTCAGTGTTCCGTTACGGCGATGTTTACTTCAAAGAAGAAGATACATACTTTGCTTCTGAAGATTTTTTCAAGGTATTTTCCGTCAAACTTATTGAAGGGGTTGATTCCGTTGTCCTCAAGGAACCGTTTAAGATCGTTATCTCCCAATCGTTGGCTAAAAAGTATTTCGGAAGTGACAATCCGATAGGTAAGATGATCAGTAACAATGGCAAGAATGATTACGAAGTAACGGGCGTTTTCGAAGATCTTCCTGCAAATACTCATATGAAGATCGACGCGTTGATGTCGTTCTCCAGCCTTAACAAACTTTGGAATGACCCGATTGTATCATGGATGTGGGACGGATTCATGACCTACATCGTGCTGGACGAAAGAACAGACCCAAAGGCGTTCGAACAGAAGCTGCCTGCGTATGTTCAGAAGAAAGCAGGTGAGGAGCTAAAGCGTTACAATGCAGGCATGACCTTTCATCTCCAACCCATCAGCGACATTCACCTTGACTCTGATTTTATTGGCGAGTTCAAACCGAACGGGGATCGCCAATCGACTTATTTTCTTTCCATCGTGGCTATTCTTATTCTTATTACAGCATGGATCAACTACGTTAACCTGGCAACAGCAAAGTCTATAGAGCGTGCCAGGGAAGTGGGTGTTCGTAAAGTCATGGGTGGATTTCGTTCCCAGCTTATACAACAGTTCCTGTTTGAATCGCTATTATTCAACGCCCTGGCCGTCGTCATTGCGATCGTGCTTGTTGGTATTTTTACACCGGCATTTGGACAGCTTACCGGTCGTGAGCTGGATTTTCTCTTGTTCAAGCAAAGTACTTTCTGGCTTTGGATCGGTGCATTAATTATAGTCGGGGCTCTGTTGGCGGGAATTTATCCGGCCTTTGTGCTGTCGTCCTACAAGCCGTCCGAAGTTTTGAAGGGGCGTTTCAAGAATACCAGCACAGGTGTGGTGTTCCGCAAGGGCATGGTTGTCGTCCAGTTTGTTTCGTCCATTACCCTGATCGTTGGAACCTTTACGGTTTACAGGCAAATTAAATATATGCAAGACCAGACGTTGGGCGTCGATATCACTCAAACAATGGTCTTGAATTCACCCAACGTAGTGGATTCGACCTATGAAGATAAATTTCAGGTCTTTAAACAACAACTGCTTCGCTTTCCCGAGGTGGTTGGTGTGACGGCATCTACCGCTGTGCCAGGTGCTGCTCCTGACTGGAATGCAGGTGGCATACGTAGGCTCAGCCAGCGTGATGACGAGGCCAATCAGTACCGGATAATTATGATGGATCATGACTTTATTAAGTCGTTTGGGCTGGAGGTCATCGAAGGCAGACCATTCTCGGGGGATGTGATTAATGAAAGAGAGTCGGTGTTGCTAAATGAGTCCGCATCCCGTCTCATGGGATTCACGAAACCGGAACAGGCTATTAACGATCAAATATTCTTTTGGGGTGATACCTTCAGGATTGTCGGAGTGGTAAAAAATTACCATCAGGAGTCCCTTAAGAAAGCTTACGAGCCATTGATTTTCCGGTACGAGCGGGCGCCCGGCGGTTACTACTCTATTAAATTCAACACGAAGAACGTAAGGGAATCCATAGCACGGTTTGAAGAAGAGTGGAAGGCAATGTTCCCGGGGAATCCGTTCATTCATTTCTTCCTTGATGACCATTACAATCAGCAATACCAGGCTGATCAGCAGTTCGGTAAGGTATTCGGAATATTTTCAACCCTTGCGATCTTTATCGCCTGCCTCGGATTGTTTGGATTGTCGTCATTGACTGCCATTCAAAGAACAAAGGAAATTGGAGTACGCAAAGTACTCGGTGCGTCTGTTAGCAGTATATTAGCTTTGGTTAGCAAAGATTATGTTATACTCATGTTGTTTGCTATTGTGCTGGCGGTTCCCGTTGCTTGGTGGATAATGGCTGGATGGCTTGAGAGCTTTGCGAACAGAATTCCTTTAGCGTGGTGGATATTTGCGATCCCGGCTATGGTAGTCACTGCGATCGCACTATTGACGGTGAGTATTCATACGTTGAAAGCGGCGCGCACCAATCCCGTTAAGTCGCTGCGGTATGAATAGATGAAACAGCCCTAAATTCGCCGTAGGGGACTTGGATACACAGAAAACCAATAGTCGAATTTTATTATTTGATTGTTGTGTTATTTGTCGCAAGACAATCTTCAATACTGCCAGGTAATCGCCTCCGAAACACTCCCGCCTGCGTCGTCGGGCAACAGTCAATATGTCAACAATCAACACTCAGGTGGAGTTGGGTCTTATCTTAATAACATTGGAGGAGGCCAAAGAGTAATTTGAAAACTCCCACTTTAATAAGTTTGAGGGATTACTTAAATTGATTTTCAAAAAAAGATCATGTCTGTCCTGCATATCATTCCTTTATTCATGAGGATCGTCGCTATGTTTTCTGATGACCCGAAATTTGAGCCACAAGTGATCGACAACAACGTTTCAATTGGCTACGGGATAGCTATCGGAGATGTTGACGGGGATAAAAAACCTGATATACTTTTGGCGGACAAGAAACAATTCGTTTGGTACAGGAACGGTGACTGGAAGCGGTTTGTGATGATAGAAAATCTAACGTTATCCGACAATGTTTGTATTGCAGCCCGTGATATTGACGGTGATGGAAAAGTAGAGGTTGCCGTAGGTGCGCAATGGAATCCAGGCGAAACCTCTGACACCCTGAAGTCAGGGTCGGTTCACTATTTAATTAGGCCAGCGGACCCCACGAAGTGGTGGTTGCCAGTAGAACTGCACCACGAGCCGACTGTGCATCGTATGCGCTGGGTTCAGGTATCAAAAGGCAAATATCAGCTTGTAGTGCTACCGTTGCACGGACGCGGTAACAAAGACGGCCGGGGAAAAGGGGTGAGGGCATTTTCCTACGAGATGCCCAAAGATCCGAGATCGCCGTGGAAGCTTCGCCTCGTGGACTCGACCATGCACCTCACTCATAATATGGAGTTGGTGCCCGACGGTGATCGCGAGCTGATCTACATTGGAGGAAAGGAGGGAGTAAAGGTCGTCGGTTTCGACGGCACGAAATGGATGGCACGTCCCGGAAGCAATTGGTTCACGGAAGGAAGTCCATTTGGCGAAGTGCGGGTTGGTGGAGGACGGCTGGGCACGGGCCTGCTGGCTGGTGTTCAGCCCATGCATGGGAACACGTTGGCGGTGTATACATCAGGTACGGAAAAAGCCGTACTAACGTCGTCACTTAACCAGGGTCACGCACTAGCGGTGGCGTCACTGCTGGGAACGAATGCCACTCAGGTCGTAGTGGGATGGCGCGAACCGGATAAGGATTTCAAGGTAGGCGTAAAGATCTATACGGCGACCGATACTCAATATAAGGAATG
>DASVBA010000430.1:0-2953 GCA_036376095.1 Chryseolinea sp. | reverse complement strand
GTGGAAGCGTCATTGAGGACTTTGCGGATTCATTTTGCGGCCTCTGCGTGAACCTGTATTCAAAGTTTCCACCGATCAAAAACAAAATATATTTCACGCAAAGGTCACTAAGACAAGAGGCGAAATCGCAAAGAGGAATTTGACACTTCGTTAGATGACGGAATGCACGTTTCGTATCGCTAAAAAATAATCTATATTTCCGGATCAAGTTTACTACCTATGAAGAAAATCTTTCTCGCGATCTCGTTGGTAACATTTGCTTTTGCTGCTATTGCCCAAATCCCTCTCAAACCTTCTGATGTTTATAAAGTAAAATATGTTGATGATCCCGAACTATCTCCGGATGGAAAGTGGGTCTTGTATATACTTTCTGAAGCAGATACAGCAGAGGACAAATACGATGAAGATATCTGGATGACTGCAACAGACGGAAGCGGGGCCGTTCAGCTTACCTATTCTGATGAGGATGAAACACAGCCGAAATGGAGTCCGGATAACAAGTGGATTTCATTTCTTTCGGGGCGTCACAAAGCCAAGGAGAAAACTCAGTTGTGGCTTATGGATCGTAGGGGAGGCGAAGCAAAGCAGGTGACTGAATTAAAGGTCAGCATAAGCGATTATGAGTGGAGCCCCGATTCTAAGAAAGTCATCTTCACCATCAAGGACCAGGAAATAAGACCTGATAGTCTAAAAGATCATCCCGCCAAACCTTATGTTATCGACCGTTACCACTTCAAAGCAGATGGTGCAGGGTATCTTGAGCATAAGTATTCACATCTCTATTTGTTCGATCTCGAGAGTAAAAAGCTTGATACGTTAACAAAAGGAAACTTTAATCACAGTGACCCTGCCTGGTCGCCGGACGGGAAATTCATTGCATACACCAGCAACCGAACCGGTGACCCCGACCGGAATACCAATTCTGATATCTTTATAATCGAAGCAAAACCGAAAGCAAAGCCCCGGCAACTTACAACGTGGGTTGATTTTGACCGCAATCCGGAATGGAGTCCTGACGGCAAATCAATTGCTTACCTGCGGTCTATTTCACCGGAATGGGATGCATATGATGAGCCCCACCTTGCTGTGATATCCGTGAATGGTGGGGAACCCCGAATCCTTACAAAGGAGTTGGATCGTCCGGTAACAAATCCTGTATGGTCCAAGGATGGCAAATCAGTCCTTGCATTAATCGAGGATGACAGACAGCGTTACGTCATGTCGTTTGACGTGGCGTCGGGTAAATACATTAAGATCTCAGAGGGAGAGCGAAGTGTGACAATAGTAAAACCGTTAGATCAGAACAAGTCGGTAGTATTAATGAGTGAGACAAAAAAACTTCCGGAGATCTATTTACTTGAAAACAAGCTGCTAAAAGCGTTGACCAATCACAATGATGCCTTTCTGAAAACAAGGTCTTTTGCTTCTGCCGATGGCTTCACATTTAAGGACAGGGATGGCATCGATGTTAGCGGGATATTGTATTGGCCTGCGAACAAACCCAAAACGGAAAAGCTTCCATTGGTTCTTTGGATACATGGCGGACCAGTAGCGCAGGACGAATATGAGTTTGATATGACGATACAGATGATTGCATCACGGGGGTATGCCGTAGCTGCGATCAATTATCGCGGAAGCAACGGCAGAGGTTATCCTTTTGCTCGTGCCATCTTCGGTGACTGGGGTAATAAGGAAGTGGTGGATCTGATCGATGGTGTGGACTATCTCATCAAGAAAGGTAACGTCGATGCAAACAGACTTGGAATAGGAGGGTGGAGTTACGGAGGTATACTTACCGATTATGTAACCGCGACTGATCCAAGGTTCAAGGCAGCGGCCAGCGGTGCCGGCAGTGCCTTGCAAATCACGATGTATGGCACGGATCAATATGTGCAGCAATATGAAATGGAATTAGGTGTTCCCTGGAAGAATATGGAGAAATGGATGAAGGTATCCTATCCGTTTTTAAACATCGAAAAGATCAAAACGCCGACATTGTACATGGTGGGAGAGAGTGACTATAACGTACCGGCTGCCGGAAGCGAGCAGATGTACCAGGGGCTAAGGTCTCTTGGCGTACCGACGCAACTGGTTATTTATCCAAAGCAAAATCATGGCCTGACGGTGCCGAGTTATTGGAGGGATCGATATCAGCGTTATGCGGATTGGTTTGGGAAGTATTTGAAGTAACGGGTATGCTTGTCGCTCTATAAGTATTCGGACAGTTCAGGTTTCGAAAGTTGTTGCTATGAAGTTAAGTATTCTTTTCCCGTTGATCATTGCCATTATATGCTCAATAATTAGTCAGAGAGATGAATGTTCGTCTTATTACCCCTTTATCTATGAAAGTGAAGACTCAACCCTCGAATCTTCTTACATACTCGTAAATACTACAGGTTGCAATGCAAAAGATGTGGATGAATTAATGCAATACATTGTTAGTGAAACGCCAGCAATGATTTTCACCACCGAAGGAAAATTTGATCGGGCGTTTTCGTTTAACGACGTTCTGAAAGCTTCGCTTATATATTGCAAGGGCGGAGTAAAAAAATACCAAAGCCAACCCTTCAAGAATAGGCTTGCATTGTTGAGCCTGGATACACTGGGAATAGAAAAGGAGATTTACATAAACTTTTACAATGGCCGCTACAAGAATCTTTTAACTGCAACGTGCCAGGATTATACGAAGTTCAAAATGACCGGTGCGGTTGTTATCGTGGGAGACATGGGATCAAGCACTACAATTCCAATCTATGACTGGAAGGCTGCAACCTACAAAGTGGAAGACTTGAGGGATTCTCAATCCTACATTTATTCAACTCAACTTTTGGCTATTATTGTTCAATCACTTAAAAACAGAGACTACCCTAAGGAATTGCCGCTTGGTGTATCGATTTCAATTATTATCTTGATTTGTTACGCGCTATTTGCTCTAATTCGCTTGACACTGAGA
>DASVBA010000425.1:0-3568 GCA_036376095.1 Chryseolinea sp. | reverse complement strand
TTCGGCGCAAATATGTAATAGCGTTACTTCACACAAAGGGGTGTAAGCTCCCCGCAACGTGAATCTTTTGTTAACCAAAGCGGGATCGGACCGTAAAGCAACCTCGAGGCCTTGAGCGTCATCCAGTAGTGTGAAAAGGAGCGCCGGGTCGTCCATTTCCAAACCAAAATCAACAAACACTTTTACGCAGTCCTTGAACCTTGGGCTTCTCGTATACTCGCCGATTAGCTCATTGATCAGCGGCTCATTGCGGAACAATACGTTAGGATCAATTCCATTTTGGAAACACGTTCTGATTCCGTCGACGGAGTGAAGTTCTATATCAACGATCAGTTTTTGTAAATAGTCCATGCTACCGGTTGTTTTCAGCGGCCGGTGTTAGGCAATTTACCGCTGCCATTGCACCAGTCGCATTTTTCCTTTCCTCTCGCGGCGTACCAGAATCCTTTTCCATCACATCGTGAACAGCGCAAAAATTCCGGCTGCCGAAAAAGCCTAAACACGATGTAACATATTCCGCCAATCACAATGGCAAAGAAGATCAATCGAATAAGGACAAAAATCATTATTTATTTATGAGTTATGCTTTCCCTTCCATAGGCGTGAGCTGGGTGCCCGTGTGTGTGCTATTACCTCAAATCGCAATGCCGGCGCTGCCTCCTACATCCCCTTATCACCACACTCCTTATCTCCTCATTGCCCTATCTCCTTATTGCCTTATCTCCTTATCTCCTAATTTCCCAATCTCCTCATCCCCCCTTCCCAACCCCCAAACAAACCTATACTTTTTATCAATGCTGCGAAAACCGCTAAGCATACTTTTTCCGTATTGGAATTAACTTCTTCAGTATCTTAGCCACCTTGAATTCTGAAACTAAAAATGAATTAATGGATTTTTCAAAATACAAAAAGGGAACGGCGTCTGTCTGGGCGGGCGAAACCGATCCATTTTACATGGGAGCGACTACACCTCCAATCGTAAATAGCGTGACATTTGCCTATGACGACCTTGACAAGTGGTACGACGTAGCAACGGGAAAGCGCGACGGTTACATCTATAGCCGCAACACTAATCCAACGGTTTCAGTACTGGAAGAGAAGATCCGGCTACTCGAGGGAGCTGAAGCTGCCACATCGTTTGCGACTGGCATGGGTGCGATAAGCAACACGCTGTTCGCACTGTTGTCGCCAGGAAAACGGGTTGTGTCGATAAAGGACTCCTACGGAGGCACCAGCAGATTATTTCTGGAGTTTTTACCAAAATATAACATAACCGTCAAGTTGTGCGAGACAACCGACCATGATCAGATCGAATCTGAAATCTCCAAAGGTTGTGACCTTTTATATCTGGAGACGCCAACGAATCCGACGCTAAAGATCGTTGACATCAAAAGGCTCGCCACGGCAGCAAAAAAAGTAGGCGCCATCGTTGTTGTAGACAACACATTTGCAACCCCGATAAATCAAAACCCTCTTGGACTTGGCGCACACCTCGTTGTGCATAGTGCTACTAAATTCTTGTGCGGCCACTCTGACGCTATGGGCGGCGTGTTGTGCGGCAACAAAAACTTGGTTGACCAGGTATTTCGCTTTCGTGAAATAAATGGAGCAAGCCTTCAACCTGACCCTGCCTATTTGATTGCGAGGGGAATGAAAACCCTCGAACTCCGAATTGAAAGACAAAACGCCTCAGCATTACGCATTGCTAAATTTCTGAAGGCGCATAAAAAGATCAGTAATGTTTTTTATCCTGGACTCGAGTCGCACGTTGGACATGACATTGCAAAGCGTCAGATGTCTGGTTTTGGAGGAATGATGAGTTTTTCTTTACAGGGATCGTACGACGATGTGAAAAAGTTTCTAACAACGCTTCGCCTTGTTCATCTGGCGGCAAGCCTCGGATCTGTTAGCACGCTTGCCGGCCCACCCAGAACTACGAGTCACGTCGAGCTCTCAGAAGAACAACGTAAACTATTGGGTATTCCAGAGAGCCTCATTCGCTATTCTGTGGGTATTGAAAATCCCGAAGACCTGCTGGAGGATCTGGAAAACGCATTGTCCTCGTTTTGATGAACAACCCTTTTACCCAACGTGTCTGATCTTAACTTTTATCGTGACATAAAAGCATTGCAGCTTCCTGTGACAAAGGCATTGGAGGACCATTGCTTCTTCGCACTTCCTTACAACTGGCACGTGGTTATCGCCGACATTAAAAACTCGACGGCCGCTGTCGCCGAGGGACGGCATAACGATGTTAATCTGATCGCTGCCGGAAGCCTCATTGCCGCCTTGAATATTGCGAAGGAAAAAAAAGTAGAGATCCCCTTCTTCTTCGGCGGCGATGGCGGCGCTGTAATTGTCCCTGGCCAAATTGTAGGCGATGTTATGGCCGGACTTCACCGCCACAACGAGAACGCACTGAAGAATTTCGGGTTGACAATGCACATCGGAAGCATGCCCGTGGAAACCATCTCTTCGAGCGGAGCTTTCTTAAAGATCGCAAAGGTGCAGATCGGCCAAAATCTAACTAAAGCACTGTTGGTCGGTAATGGTCTTAAATTTGCCGAGCAGCGGATCAAAAAATCGTCTGGCAATGACGGCGAGAATTTCTCCATTGATCTTGACCTGAACATGAAAGGCCTGGAATGCCGATGGGATAAGGTTAAACCGCCAACCGACGAAAATGAGATTGTTTGCTACCTGGTGGAAGCTACGGATCAGGCAATGCAAACAGAGGTCTACCGCAACGTCCTTATCAAGGTTGACGAGATCTACGGACCCGTTGAAGGCAGAAGCCCGTTATCGAAAAATCGTCTTAGACTCCTCCTGAATCTTAAAAAGATTGAAACGGAGATGAAGGTTAAGTTCGGCGGATGGCGTCCACGTTATTATGTCGGAACACTGCTTGAGAATATCCTAGGACTTTTTTTCTTCGGACTGAATCTCAAGCTTGGAGGGCTCAAAGGACAGGACTACCTCTCTCAATTGATTGCCAATGCAGATACCTTGACAATAGATGGCCGAATTAATACGATCATTTCCGGAAAATCTGAGAAAAGAAAACAGCTGATTGGTTACCTGGAGGCACAGGAAGAAAAGGGAGCCTTGATCTTTGGTCACCACATCAGCAAGGAGAGCATTATGACATGCTACATCGAAAATATTAACGCCAAACATATCCATTTCGTAGATGGCTCTGATGGTGGTTACACCGAGGCGGCAAAGGAATTAAAAGCAAAGGCAACTTCTGGTTCTCCATACACGGCCCATACCCGACATCCTAAAGGGTAGCGGGCCATCCTTGATTGTTGATATATTGCTTGCCCGACGTAGGCGGGATTATTGATTATTGCGTATTATTCGCCGCAAGACAATCGTCAGTCCCGTTGGATAGTCGCGACAATCAACACTCAGGTGGTGTTAGCTGTTCACTTAATAGCATTGTCACGGGGCAAGAAGGTGTTTTCGGATTAATATCACGCGGTTCAACACGATCGTGTTCTTTTGGTCTTCTGGTTTGAATCTTAACGTCAGGGTATTCTTAAAGTCTTCCACATCAATATCGCCG
>DASVBA010000423.1:0-4857 GCA_036376095.1 Chryseolinea sp. | reverse complement strand
CATTCGCGCAGGATGAAACGGCTGAATTCCAGGGCATGCCTCAGAACGCCTATGATTCCGGATACGTAGACTTTTTGCTGCCTCCCGAAGGGATTGCAAAGGAACTTGGGCGACTGGTTAAGGTACCCTATACAATTTTGGCTTCTAATGAAATTGAACACGACCATGAAAAGGCCGTTGGAAAAGACATTAGTGAATTGCAGAAGATATTGTCAATTGTAAAACATCAAACGGGGATTGATTTCTTTCACCATTACAAACACGCAAGTGTCTACCGCCGCGTCATGCGGAGAATGGCCTTAAACAAAGTAGACGCGCTTCAGGACTATCATTCGCTTCTTCAGACGAGCCCCAAAGAAGTGGAAGCCCTTTACGATGATTTCCTGATCAACGTTACCAGCTTCTTTCGTGATCCGGAGTTTTACACCATCCTTACAAAAGATGTCTTTCCCTCCATTATCAAGAAGCTCACAGATCTTGAGCCTATCAGAATCTGGGTAGCGGGTTGCTCTACAGGAGAAGAAGCTTATTCAATCGCCATCAGCCTTATCGAATTCTTAGATGCAAACGAACTTGCCGTGCCGGTACAGATCTTTGCTTCCGACCTGGATAGCAGTGCCATTGAAAAAGCACGTTTGGGTATCTATGCTGCAAGTGTACTGCAAGGCGTTTCAAAAGACCGGCTTAAGAAATATTTTACAAAGATCGACAGTCACTACCAGATCATAAAGTCGGTACGGGAAGTCTGTGTATTCTCCCAGCAAAATTTGCTAAGAGACCCGCCCTTCTCACGTATGCATCTTATCAGCTGTCAGAATGTGTTGATCTATCTTGAAACAGCCCCGCAGAAAAAAATTCTCCACACGTTTCATTATGCCCTCAAACCCTCGGGATATCTGTTCCTGGGTAAGTCCGAGACGATAGGTACGGAAGAGACCTTGTTTGAACCGCTGGATAAAAAGATTAAAATATTTTCCCGCAAGGCAACAAACTCTCCCCAGCTGGATTTCACCATTCACAAGACAACAACTGATTCAGGCCAGGGCAGCCCAATGGAACGGGTTGCGGATACGGATCCGGAAAAGGCAATGAGTAAACTTCTATTGTCCCGTTTTGTCTATCCCAGTGTCGTTGTAAACAAAGGCCTGATAATTACACAGTTCTTTGGTCAGACTTCTCAATACTTGGAGCCCGTTGCAGGTAAGGCAAGCTTCAACATTCTAAAAATGGTGCGTGAGGAGCTGGTCATCGACCTGGGTACATTGTTACAGCATGCACGAAAAACTGGAAAGAGCACCTGCAAAGAAGGAATCAGGATTGAGAATGATAAGGTCACTAAGGAAATTACCATTGAGGTTGTTCCCAAGCATGTCTCAGGAGACCTGTTTTTTCTGGTAGTCTTTAAGGACCACGCCGTCATCAAGTTGCCAAACTCAAACGGGGCTAAATCGGTTGGAGACAATAACCAAAAAGATAGAACGATCTTAAAACTTGAAGAAGAACTGGTTCGATCACGTGGGCTTATCAGAAGCACGAATGAAGAATATGAAACGACGTACGAAGAACTACAGGCGAACAATGAAGAAATTTTATCCTCGAATGAAGAGCTGCAAAGTGTAAACGAGGAATTGGAAACTTCAAAGGAAGAATTACAGTCCGCGGTGGAGGAACTTACTTCGACGAATGAAGAATTGCGCAAAAGGAACAAGGACTTGGATGCATCACAGAAAGAACTGCTGGAATTGAACGCGCAGCTGGAACAATATGCCTTCATATCCAGTCACGATTTACAAGAGCCTCTGAGAAAGATCATCACCTTCTCCAACCTGATGTTGGGCCCGGAAGCCAATTTGAATTCTTACGGCAAAAAGTATACAGACAAGATAAACGCATCCGCTTTCAGGCTGTCGAGCCTTTTGAAAGACCTTCTCAACTTTTCATCATTTATAAATAGTAGAGAAAACTTCACAACTGTAGATTTAAATGACACCCTGAAAGATGTATTGAAAGACTTTGAAAAGACAATCGTTGAGAAAAAGGCCGTCATAAACATCCCTTTGTTGCCGGTTATTCAGGCAGAGCCCATTCAAATGAACCAGCTTTTTCATAGCCTTATCAGCAATGCGTTAAAGTTTAATAATGGAAGACCCGTGATTAACATAATCTCCAAAAAGGTGACCCCGGAAGACTCATCGATCCAACAACTGTTAAAGCAGGACACGAGTTACGCCTCAATAAGCGTACAAGACAACGGTATTGGATTTGACGAAAAGTATCTTGACAAGATCTTCAACCTTTTCCAGCGCCTTGGTGATAAGGAACATGCCGAAGGTACAGGGCTCGGCCTCGCCATCTGTAAAAAGATCCTCATCAATCACAGGGGATTTATCTGTGCAAAAAGTGAGAAAAACCAAGGGTCGACCTTCACCGTATTCCTTCCCTTGACATGGCCCGCTGATGTCCCTGTAATGGATAAAGTATTATCCGCGCGTCTAATGAAGTTAGTTAGCAACTAGGAAAACAAAGAAGCATAAATATCAACCGTGATTTCATCTTAAGTTTACGCTCTCCTCGTGCCGAGAAGTATTCCTCTTCTATGTATCTTCCAAATCAATTGCAACACATCAGTTCAAATCGCTTTAATGTGTGATTGATGTAACTTTCTCTTAGTATTCTGTAACGTCCTATCGAACGCAAAGAACGAGCGTGTCACAACTCAAACCGCTGTCCACAAATAGTATCGACACGGACCTGGGGTCATGGATCAGAATTTATCGCCCGATCAGAGCCACCCGAGCCTCGAGGCGGACTCTGATCACTTCTTCAATGCATACGATTTCTACTAGGATCTATGATGGGAACAAGGACCTTGTCTTTGATTTGGACACTTACAACGTAGTGGCCAGCCTTCCGGTGCGGAACCGGAAACGATTTCTAAAATTTCAACAGATTACCCTCCCTCCATGAAGGCTGATTGGCTAAAATGTATTATCTTGAAGTCGAGTTGTTCGCTAGTCGGTAATCTTCGATGTTAGAGTAATGGGATCGCTCGGGATACCTGATAATTGATACTAGCACCGTGTGGCAAGCTTGAATTGTCCAGACAGTTTGTAATCGGAATAACTCGCCGACCAACTTCAAATTTATTAATGCACATGCCGACCATTAACAAGAAGCGTGTCTTGTATAGTCTGGTTGCACCGGCCTTTTTGGTCGGGATAATCGAGATCCTATTGCGAGCAGTCTGGGGATTCGGTGATATGGTTCTCTTCCGCGAGGACAATCACTTCGAGTATATCACCGAACCGAACCAGGAGCGGTTCAGATTCGGAAACAGAATAGCTTATAACGAGCACTCTATGCGTAGCGACCCTCTCCGAGAGTCGGACAGCTGCATAGTGCTTGGATTCGGAGATTCGGTTTTGAACGGCGGAACGTTAACCGATCAGGATGATCTCGCAACGTCCATCGCGGAAAATGAACTAAGCAAAAAGATCAGAGTACTTAATATCAGCTCGGCAAGTTGGGGTCCTGATAATTGCGCCGCTTACCTGAAAAAGGTGGGCGACTTTAACGCAAAGATGATCTTCCTGATGGTAAGTAGTCACGACGCGTACGATAACATGACCTTTGAAAGAACCGTTGGTCATCACGGATCTTACCCGGACAGACAATATGCCGCAGCAACGTATGAGCTCATGGCGCGATACGTGATTCCAAGGGTGCTTGACGCGATAGCTCCCGCTGCTATACCCAAATATTATCATACCGACGATCTGATGATCAACAGGGGGACGACTGCATTCAACGCTGGATTTGACATGCTTAGAACTTATGCCCTCGAGAAAAAGATTCCCTTCGTTGTATTCCTTCATCAGGAGGCTGCCGAAATAAATAAAAAGCAGTACTTCCCTCAAGGCGAAGAGATCGTAAAATATTGCAGGAACAATAATGTGAAGTTGATCTCGGGCTTGGAGGTTGGAGAAAACGCCTCACATCTGTTGGACAACATTCACCTGAATAAAAACGGTCATAAGTTCTGGGCCGAAATAATCACGCAAACAATCCACGAAAATCTAAATTGCTACTGATTGATTGCATCAGAGTCAACAATCCGATTTTTGATTCCGATTCCCACTTAGCCTATTGTTTTGAGATATATCGCAATAGTGTTTTTTCCATTTGCATTTGTTACCTGGCGATTGAATAACAACTTTCTGCCGTCACGGGATATTTCGGGCCTCGCATCCATAAAGGGCGATTGCACATTGGTGATCCTTTTCTTCCCCGAACCGTCGGGTTTCATTTCATAAATGCAAAAAGTGCCGGAGTCATCCGAGCAATAGTAGATACGTTGACCATCGGGTGACCAAACCGGCCAGCCCTCAGCTGCCGCTGATTTGGTTACATTCCGCGCAGATTGTCCATTCGCGTCTGTGACTACGATTTCGTCATTGTGGAGTGATACAGAACCTTCCAGGTAAACAATCTTCGATCCGTCAGGAGAAAGTCTGGCGCACGTTTTTTCATCGCCCGACTTTGTCAGCCGTTTGAGATTTGTTCCGTCAGTATTTATAGAATATATCTCGAAATTTGCGGAGCTGGCTCGTGTCGAATTGAATAATATCGTTTTACCATCAGGAGTAATGTAGGGATGAATGTCGCGGCCGGGATCGTTGGTCAATCGCTTCGCACCACTGCCATCAGGGTTCATGGTATAGATCTCCTCGTTTCCATCCCGATCCGAAACAAAAGCAACGAGATCTCCTTTTGCAGAACAGGACACATAGTTGTTGTTAGACTTGTCATTTGAAATATTCCTTTGACTCGAACCATCCATGTTCATTACATAGATCT
>DASVBA010000410.1:0-6650 GCA_036376095.1 Chryseolinea sp. | reverse complement strand
TAAATGGCTTGCCGGTCAGTCGAGAGCAGAGATCTTTGTGGACAATATTGCAGAAGTGCTTCCTTCTGTTATCAGTGCCGCTAAAGCGAAGAACATAAAAGTGTCTGAACTTTCTTCCCGGAAAATGACACTCGATGATTTGTTTATTTCGATGACCGGACGTCACCTCAATGAATAATAGCCTCCTTCAGCTTATCATCGTCCAATTCAAAACCTTTTTTAGGGAACCTGCCATATTATTCTGGGCTGTGCTATTTCCTATCATCATGGCATGGGTGCTGGGTATAGCGTTCTCGAATAAGGGTGAATCGTTGAGAACGGTTTATGTAATCGGTCAATCGGTTATCCCTGAAAAGATCACGGGCGAAAAAGTATTAGGCGAGGCATCGGGTAACGTGTACAAGATCAGATTTCAGAAAGCATCCGAAGAGGAAGCTATCCGCGCTGTGAAGCGTGGCTTGATCACGCTTTTTATCGAGGTAAGGGATGATTCTTTAATTTATCATTTTGATCCGCTGAATGCAGATGCACAGCTTACGCACCTTATCATTGAAAGGAGTATGGCCAGCGTAAGCAGCAATAACACGTCCATAGACCCGTTGCAAAGTACCGGTACTCGTTATATCGACTTCTTAATTCCGGGAATGATAGCGCTGGGGATTATGAACTCATGCATATGGGGGATTGGCTGGACGCTTGTGGAAAACCGGATGAAAAAACTGTTGAGAAGAATGGTGGCCACTCCGCTTAAAAAGACTGTCTTCTTTACGTCACACATGATCACCAGAATAGTACTAGGAACTCTCGAAACAATCCTTTTGATCGTATTCAGCTATTTTTATTTTGGAACCCGAATCACGGGAAGTATTCCCGCATTTATAGCGGTGTTTCTCGCGGGTATCTTTGCATTCGGTGGTATTGCCATTCTGATGGCGTCGAGAACATCAAAGGCGGAAGTGGCCAGTGGTCTCGTCAATGCTATTACGCTCCCGATGATGATCCTTTCCGGAATATTTTTCAATTACCATAATTTTCCCGACTGGGCGATACCCATTATCCAGGCATTACCCCTAACGCTTGTGGCCGATTCCATTCGCTCAATATTTATTGAGGGTGCCGGGCTGTTCGAAGTGCTGCGTCCTGTGATCATTTTATGTGCTATTGGACTAGTTGCCTTCACCGCCGGACTACGGGCGTTCAAGTGGTATTGATCGGGAAGGCAGCTACCTTGCCTAGGCACCTGCGCTAGTTGTTCTTGAGTGAAATCCGAAGCTCCGCTTCCCGCCGTTTCATTTCTTCCTGCGTAGCCTCGAGTTCTTCCATATTTTGTCTCATCTCTTCTTCCTGTGCGCGCATCTCTTCCGCCTGCTGTTGTGATTTTTCAAGAAGTATTTTGGTCTTATAACTACTTTGAAGGGCCATCATTGAAGCGGCAAGTGACTTACACGCCGTGGTAAGGAAATCAAGCGCATGTTGATCGAGCTCGGAAAACGATGCAATCTCTAAAATTGCCACCACTTCATCATTATGCTTCAGGGGTTGTACAGTAATACACCGTGGATTAGCCTCGCCTAGCCCACTAGTGATATGGATATAATCAGGGGGAACATCACGGATGTAAACAGGCTCGCCTTCCAGAAAGACCTGCCCGATAATTCCTTCACCAATATCAATTCGTTTAGTGACATATTTTTTTCGATCAAATGCATAGCATGTAATAAGGTCCAAATGCTTATCCTCGTCGTCCTGGTCCCTTAGAACAAACAATCCGCCCTGGTGTGCTTTCAGATATTTGACAATAAAGGAAACTGATTTCGCGGTGAGGGATTCAAAGTCGCTCTGATGATCTCGGATGATTTCCGTGAGTTTATTAAGCCCGTCGCTTGCCCATTGATGCCTCAATCCCTGTTCGCGTTGTTTTTTCATCTCCTCGCGCATCGCGATCAGCTCGCCCGAAATTGTGTGTTCGTTTGCCTTCAGGTCGGCAGCACCGAAGCCATCCCACTTGACATCAAAATTACCTTGCCCGATTCCTTTGATGAAGGTGGCTGTTTTTTTCAGGTTGGTAATTATCTTGCCGATGACTTCCGCTTCATTCTGCACATTCGTCTTTTGGTTGGAATCAAAAATTAAAGTTCGGTTTTGCAGATCAAGGTCTTCAAACAATTTGGTCCTTCTTTTCTCACTTCGTGTGAGACTGCTGATGGTATAAATCAACGTTGGAATGCCAACCAGGAACAACACACCCTGAAAAAGCAGACTCATGTTTAATAGCTTGGTATAGGCTAGCTGTGACTCGGTCTTCTTTGCATTAATAACCGGATCGACTATCCCCGACATCTTCATATAGGTCTGCCACACCTCGGTGCCGTGATCTTCCTTAAGAATTTTCAAGGCTTCGTCCGTTGTGCCCGCTTTCGACAATGAGATCACTTCGTCCATAAGTTTGAAGTAGCTTTTCAGCATCGCATCGATGTCGGAGAGATTTGAAGCATCCATGCCGATTTCGGGAAGCTTTTGCTTCAGGTACACCATAGTCGGAGCGTTTTGGCTTTTGATCTTCTCATAGGTGTCCAGAAAAGCTTCGTTGCCAACCAACAAGTATCCCCGCAAACTCATATCGATATTATTGAGATCCGAAATTATGCTTGCTTTCCTGGCTGCAATTTCATCAAGGGTAGCCTGGGCTTCAATGTTTCGGCCAAGGGCCTGTTTGTATTGGTAAGTTAAGAAGGTGTCAACCAGTACGAGTGCAATTACCAGGTATAGCGCGATCTTAACCCCGTGCCTTCTATAGAATCTTCTAAGTACTTCATTCATGATCGGAGATATTGGACGTACATATTCAAAGATAATCAATTCAAAAAGCATTACCAGCTGTACCCCGTTCCCTGGTCTGGCTACCAGGTAAGCTGATCCTAAACGTACTTCCCTTTCCCAATACACTTTCTACCGTGAGCGCACTTCCCATCTTCAATAAGTATTCACGGCTGACCATCAGACCGAGACCTGTCCCCATCTCGTTTTGCGTGCCGAGTTCGCTGGTTAACTCCTCTCTCTTAAGCAACCTGGTCACTGTCGACTCCGACATCCCTTTTCCGTTGTCGGATATGGCAAGCGATACATGACCGTCGATCTGGTTTGCTGAAATGCTGATTGTCCCATTTTCAAATGAATACTTGATCGCGTTGGATATGAGGTTCCTTAGCACAAGACTTAAAATATGTTTATCGGCATTCACGGACAATTCACTATGAATTTCGTTTACAAGTTGGATTTTCTTTTGAGCAGCCGTGGTCTCATAAAGTGACAGGTGCTCGTTCACCAGGTTGCCAAGCAAAAGAGGCTCGATCGATATGGAGATCCCGGTCATTTGACTCCGAACCCACAATAACACGTTTTCAATGAGGAGATTGGTGATCCCCATTTGACCTTCAATTTGTTTCATGATAGGAGCTAGCTCTTCTTCCTTTATCACCCCCTGATTAAACAGACTTATTATCCCACGCAATGAGTTGAATGGAGTTTTAATGTCATGAGAAATAATAGAGAGAAGTTTATCCTTTATTTTATTGGCCTGTGACAGCTCCAGCGTTCGTTCATCCACCAGTTTTTCCAGGCTCTGATAAGCTTTGGCGTAGTGATTCCCCAGGACATAGACCTGAAACAGTAAAAAGGTAAGTACACCAAACTCAACAAGGTATGTGAACGGCAAACGGACATTCAGAAAGGTTGTGTTCTTTATGATCTCTAACAATATAAACGGAAACGCTGCAAGCACTCCAGTGAGCAATATTCTTGCGTCCTGAATTTTTTGTTTTAATCCTTTGGAGATAACCCAAAAGGCGTATGCAAAACCACCGAGTAGTCCCATGTGGGCCACGTCAAGGAGACGTCCATAAATGTATTGCGGCGTTACAATCACAACCGCGCATAACATCGAGGCAAGCGTGATAAATATCAGATCAATTTTTTTCCTGGAGACAGTAGGGAAGACGCTACTCACATACAACGGAAAAAGGGCAACAATTCCATACACCGAAAAGAATTCGATTTTTTTCCATATGGCCCATTCCGATGAAGGAAATAATTGCGGAAGCAGGACAGAACCAGATTCAATAACCAATGTACGCAATGCAACGGCAAGACAAATCAGTGCCAGAAAAAGGAAAGAATACCCACGACGGTACAATAGAAACATCATCGTGAGATATACAAACATCGCAAAGAGACTTCCCGCGAAGATCGTATCAAGTCCACTTTTGATGTTTATGTCGCGCTGAATCTCCGAGGTCCTGCCAAGCCAGACACCGCTTACTAGTCCTCCGTTCAAATAGTCGTAATTGGCCACCTGGACAACTAGCTCAACTTCCTGTTTGGGCGGAACCGATAATAATAATCCCGAAAGGCGTGAATGATAATTTTCTCGATTACCTACTATGCCGATACTATCCTTCAAAACACCGTTAACCCACACTTTGGCCGCACAGCGAACAGGTGGAAAATAGAAGGACAGGTCAGTGTTGTCACCTTCGGCCAGTCTGATTCGTACGCGATAAGTACCATGGCCAAGATTGGAATACTTTGAATGATGACTCCACGATGAAGGAACACGCAACTGATCCCCTGGAGGTGAGCCGGCTTTCAGATCATCGGGAGACAACAGCTGGTCCCAGTAAAATTCCCATTGACCATCGAGCCGGGTCTTTCCCGCAGAAAAATCATGTTTGGAAAAATCTAAAACGACTTGTGCGCAGGCCGGGTTCAAAACAAACGCAAGCAGGATAGTTAGCAGTATCCTCATTCAAAGGGTAAAGGGATAAAGGCCCAGTGTTACTTCCATCACTTAAACTTACCTATTTTGAGGTAAAATACATCGACTAATATTTTCATTTTCGAAACAGCATCAATCACGTTAAGCTACGGTTCTATAGCGCCAGGTGTTGATATTGGAACCATCGCATACTTCAACGATTAAACAATTCTTGGGGCCGATATCGATTCAGACGAATGGAATTTAAAATTGAATAAGTGCCAAGTGGTGGACCGTTCTAATCAGGAAACTTCACGCCGGTGATTTGTTCGCACACTGACAGAAAGTTTTCTTGTGAAGGGATATCATCCGCTTCATTCCTGTGTCGCGAAATCTTCTTGTGATGAAAATATTTCCCCGTTACTTTGGCGTCCTCATCATTACTTGCGGCAAGCCATGCCTGGGTCTCATATCCCTTTTCAAGATTGTCTGGTGCGCTACGTCCGCCCATTCTTGTAGCAACCCATCCTGGATCTACTGAGTTTGAATATACAGCCGGCCATTTCCGCGCAACAGCCATCGACAATGTTACTACGTGCAGCTTTGAGTCCGAGTAGCTTATGCCCTTGGTGTCGTTGGCGAGGCGCTCGAGATTCAGTTTGCCGCTCAAGTGCATTCCAGAGCTCAGATAGATCAGACGTTTTGGACGTTGAATTAAACAGGTCAGAATGTAGGGAGCTAGTGTGTTCACTGCAACGATGATTTCGCCCGGCACCCGGTAGACGCCGGCGTTGTGAATAATGGCGTCAAAGTTTCCAATTGCATTCGCTTGACCGGCTAAGGCCTTGGTTTCGTCCATGCTAGAAAGATCACCGATCAACACATTCTTCGCCCCAATTTCATTGCTTAATAATTGTTGTGCGCGTTCCGGATTACGCGCGTGCAGTACTACTTCGTGCCCCTTACTTACCAATAAACTTGCGGCCATTCGGCCGAGCCCATCCGCCGAGCCGGTAATAAAGATCTTTGCCATGTAGTGTAGAGATTTTTTTTTCCGACTATCAACTATTTCTTCCCGTCAAAGAATTGAGTTCCGGAGAAGTTGGTTCCCTGATAGCTTTGAATTATGTTATCCATTGATAGCGCTTTCATTCGTAATTCGACATTTTATATTTGAGACATTTAATACTCCACACCCACACCCCATGCCGACGTCTGCCATCAAAATATTCGGCAGCCAAAATGATCAAACACTAAATTAAGGATTAACTGATCCACCTCAACACTACAATCGTGAAAACGCCAGTTGAAAACACCTCCAGATCAAGACGAGATTTTGCCCGTAAGATTACTGCCGGCATTGCCGGTGTGAGTTTGTTGGGTGTGGCATCACCGGCCGAAAGCGGCGGGCCTCATCCTGCGAAGCCTAAGAAAAACCTGCTGCAACACGTGGGAGCCGACTACCATGTGGTCATGGCTGATCCATCATTGGGTTGGGACGAAAAACAAAAGCAATGGACCACAAAAAGAAACTTTGAATATCACGAACGCTGTGGAGTGCGTCATTTCACCAACATCATGAACGGCGCATGGAATGCGGACGACATGAAGCGATGGAAAGATGATTGCGACAAGTACAATAGAATATGGGAAGCGATCCGAATGGATTCGTCATACATATTTGCCAAAACACGTTCCGAACAAGAGAAGAAACTTGACGAAGTAGCCGGCAATATCCGGAAGGCATCAGCGGTTGGCGTGAAAGTAGTGACAATGCACTGGACACTGATTCCGATTCGCCGCAACGGCCATACTGATGGTCGCGGGGGTTCCAGCTATCATTCTTTCAAGCTGGAAGACAACTGGAAAGATCTTCCCGTAGAAAAGCATGGCGTAG
>DASVBA010000409.1:0-10018 GCA_036376095.1 Chryseolinea sp. | reverse complement strand
CTGGAATTTATACGTCGATAACGTTGACACCGGTTCAAAACCCGCAGCTCTCATGTCTTTGAGATGAACGTATTCCATTTCTCTGTCGACTCTCAACTCAATCCTTATTTTAACAAGATCACCAACCCTTAACGGTGACTGGGCGGTGATCGGAGTGAGCACCGGTCCACGGTCGCTGTTTGTTTGCTTGAACAATTCTTTCTTGAGCTTCAACGGAGTTTCGGCGGGAGATATCTTGTCAAGTTGTTCGAAGTACTGCCAGTACACCGCACCCCATGCAACGCCCTCATCCGTTTTTGAAACGTGGATGTTTCCCATTGACGAGGTTATTTCGCCTGCTTGCCATCCGGTTTTGAAGTAGCCCGTTCCGGCTTCAACTTTTGTGTCTTCCCGTCTTGTCGGATCAATTCTTTCTTTCCCGACAGTGATGTCAACCATCTTGCTACTAGATAGAATATTTGTTCCTCGTCTCAATAGTGCATAGCAGGCTTCAGTTGTGGCTTTTGTCGTTTTCCAATCTTGTGTCTGTTTTTGCTTTAGCAGCCAGACCTTCATTTCTTCTACTGCTTTCGTATCAGCAGCAACTTCATCGTAGACCTCTATCATCAGCGCTTGTGTTTCGACCGGCGCATGATACCAGAAATAACTTCTGTCAAGTTTCCAGTACATGCCCATTTCTTCGGATCGGAGTGCTCGCTCGTTGAAAGATTTGATCATCGATGCCGTTGTAGTCTTGTCGTCAAAGCGATGAAGAGCCAGACAGATCATCCCTTCCATGTAAAGATTTTGTTCCAGCCAATATTTCTTCGCTTGACCGAGGTAGTATTGAAAGGCTTCCTGTACATCTTTCGGAACCTCAATGTCTTTGAAATAGCTTCTGGTGTACAGGTAATGTATTTGACTGTACCCGATGTTCTTGTCGTCCAGCTTTATCTCGTTGCGTTTTGCCATTGCCTTCAGACGTTCATAGTCATCCTTGATCTGAAGGTCGAGATAACCAAGCGCCTTAGTGACCATATTCCATGTGCGATCCTCCTGGCGAACTGACTTTACACCCAACACATCAAGGTGACCCATTCCGCTTACTATGTGCTGCGTCATGTAACGATCCTCAGGAAAACCCGGAAACCAGGAGAAACCACCATTTGAAGTTTGCGCCCTGACTATCTTATCCAGTGCTTTTTCTTGTTCGTTTGCCATTCGGTTGAGATCGAAGAGAAGGCCGACGTTGCGTTTGCGTTGAGATTCATCCTTCGCTTGAAGGACCCAGGGCGTTTCTTCGAGGATAGCGGATTTCAACTCCTGATTCTTCTCCAAGTTGGAAAGCAATGCATCGGGTTGAACGTTTTTCCATGTATCGAAAACCTGCTTAATGCGCGGATTTGAATTCGCGATGTGTGAGGCGATGCTATTGGCGTAAAACTTACTGAAGGTTTGCTCAACGCAGTCATACGGATACTCCATCAGGTAGGGGAGTGATTGAACGGCATACCACGCAGGGTTCGAAGTGAACTCCAAAGTAAACCGCTGATGACGTAACGTGGTCGATTTGTTATTCAGCAGTTTTTCAAACTTGAAGTCCTTGCTTTGATTTCCACGGATGGGTAACGGCAACGATTCTGTAACCAGCATTCTGTTCGTAACGACCGGGATGGTCATTTCCTCGCCATCGGAGAAGTTGCCTGCCTTTGCTACTACTTTGTAGGTAAGCGCCTGAATTCCCTCCGGTATTTCAATGGTCCATTCGAGGTTGGTACTTTGTTTTGGTTTCAGCGTGAACGGCTGTACTTTATTGACATTCTTCATGGAGGCGTCAACAGGCCTCATGGTTAATGCATCGAAAAATTCTAATTGGGCTTGTCCTGAAAGTTCGCTGTCTACGAGACTGCTCACTTTAACGGCAAATATCATCTTGTCATTTTCTCGGAAGAATCGAGGCTGGTTGGGGACGACCATCAAGTCTTTCTGCGTGACAAGGTGGTTCGTTGCAAGGCCGGATTTTAGGTCTTTTGTGTGGGCGAAGCCAAGCATTTTCCAACGTGTCAACGCCTCGGGTATGGTAAACTTGATGACGATCTCACCTTTTTCGTTTGTTTGAAGGTGAGGGTAGAAGAAGACGGTCTCGTTGAAGTTGGTACGCGCTTTTACCTGGGCAAGATCTTCAGCCGGTTTTTGAGGTCTTTCAACGGATTCACGATCCTTGTTTGAGGATGATGAGTCAGCCATGATTTGATCAGCCGATTCTTGCTTTGACTCTTCAAGAGGGGCAGCCATTGCCGGTGCTGATTCCGCCTCCTCCTGCCGATACCTGGCTGATCGACGCACCTGAACTCCAGCGACGCGACCTTGGAGAGCCCGGCCGAAATAATCGTAAAAACTATATCCAAACCAATTGAAAGAATCAAAGTAAATACTCTCAGGAGAGCGGGAATGCCCTGCATTCCAGGAGTTATTGTAAATGATTAATGCTCTCGGCTTAAACCCATTAATACTCTGCCATTGCAATCTTGCGTATTGTGAATTGAAAAAGCTTGCGTACCAGTTATGAAGCCGGAAGACATCCAGCGATTCATCATAAAGTGTTGCTACCATCTCTGCAGCCACTTTGTCCGCGTTTTTTCCCTTGATCAATATCTTCCACTGCTCCTCCTGTCCCGGTAATAACTTATCGCGGAAGCTTTCAAAAGAAATGTCCAGCATCTTGTTTGTAAAAGGAACCACCACAACTTGCTTGATTGTGTACAGCCTGTTATTTTTTATGAATGTGTAGTGGATGCCTAGATTACCGCGATGCTCTTCGCGAATTGGTATCTCGAATACACGCTGCTCCTCATTTAACGTTATCCACTCCTTCGTTACTACCTGGCCATCACGCTCCACTTCGAAAAGCACACTTAGTTTTTTTTCCGTAGTGCCGGCAACAAACGCTGCTTTCTCACCAGGCTCGGCGGTAAGCTTCAGAGGTTGAAAATAATTTACCGAAGGCGTAGGGATGTTTTTATCCTTAGGTGAAAAAACGGTGAAGTAGGATACTTCTTTCACTTCTTTTCCGGACTTGTCCGTTGCCACAATTTCCAACACATATTCTCCCTGCGACCAGCTCTCAAGATTGGCAATGTTGAAGGTCTTTTTTATCCCCGTATCGAAAACCAGTTCGAACACCTGCGTCTCCCGTTCCCATTTGAATTTGTTCAATTCATCTTCGAACAGGTCATTGGGGAAGGCGGCGTAGTATTGGTCGCGCGTGTACAGCGTACGATCCGGCTGCTCCCACAACCGCTGACGGAAGGTCTTTTTAGGTGCCTTCAGCCGGTAAATTTTGATGTTGCCTTTGGCAGGTTCAAACTCCCCGGCAAGATTGGTTGTCGTAATATCAAACTCCTTTGAAGGCGAAAGCTGATCCTTGTCAATGTTATCCATAGGTACAACGACCTTTAGATAAGTATAGCCTGCCGTTACCGTAGTGTTATTGCTGTGGGTTTCGCCGTTAATATCTGTTACATCAGCATAGATAGTGTATGTAAAAGTGGGGTCGGACTCCGCACTAACGCTAAGGTCGGGTATAGCCGTAAAGCTTACGTCGAATTTTCCTTCGGCATTTGTTTGTGTTTCACCGGATGCGATTTCCATATCCGGCGAAGTAGGATAATAACCCCAACGGCACCACCACCAGAAGGGAAAGTTGGCAACCCGCACCACCCTGTAGGCTACCTTAGCACCGTCGATGTTAGCGCCGGAGTATGCAGTGGCCTGACCGTTGGCTGTAATGGTCTCTTGAAGCTTGAATGAACCTTTGATAGGGGAGAACGTAACTTCAAACTTTGGTCGCTTATATTCCTCAACAGAAAATGACGCAGACCCGCTGCCATCTGTATTTTGGATTTGCATCTCCCCGGTTAGTCCTGACGATGGAGCCGTAAACGTTCCGCTAAAAGTTCCGTATTCATTCGTCGTCACCTCGATGACACCTTTCGATTGGTAGTTCACATCGAGCAGATTGACAGAAGTTCGGTAGTGTGGCTTAATGCTGGATGACTGACCATCCGTGTTTACTACCAAACCTTTAAAGTATATCGTTTGCCCGGGCCGGTAAATGGCACGATCCAAAAAGAAAAATGTCTCGATTCGTTTCTCTGGCTTTTCTTGTTTCCATTGACCAATTGAACCTCCATAATAATTCTGGTGGTCGATCGGCTCAGTACTTATGAAATCCTGGCCAGACCTTAGTTCCACAAAGAAGTTCCTGCGCCTTTCATTTGAGATATAACTGACCTTAAAATAGCCTTTTGCATCAGAAGTAGCACTTCCAATTTTAACCGCTTCATAGCTATTTCTCTGATAGTTATACGTATTTGAGTAGATATCCGCTTTAGCATTTTCTAATGGTACTCCCGACTGCCTGTGGAGCACGTAAAACTCGGTCCCACCATCGCCCAGTGAACGATGCACATAGCTAATATTTGACACAGTGGTGAAGGCGTAAGCCAATCCATTTCCCCTGGTTTTGAAATCACGTAGATGACTGAAAAGGACCATGTATTCCCCTTCAGGTAACGCGTCAAGTTTGACCTCAAGGCTGTGTTCCTGATAGTCCTTGTCATCGGGCAGAGTATAGTTGCCACTCTTCAAAGCTGTCTTCGCTACAAAGTATTCTATGAATTTTTGCTCGCGATCTACATTGTAGTCCTTCATCCATTTACTCCTCTGTTCGCGAACCTCTGAACGAGTGACTTTTATAATCCTGTAATAGAGTTCAGTAAAATTCCGATAGTGCACCAAAGCCCTGAATGGTTGATTGGGAACGTTGACTTCCTCAATACTTGACGTTATCGATCTTGTTCTGATCTCGTCCTGCAGGTTTTCGCATTGAATCGCTCCGTATGAGTCCGCGAACCTTTGCCTTGCGCTGTCACAAATCTCAATGGCACGTCTGTAGTCCCATTTGTGATCGTCTGATTGCAGTGGCTTGTAAAGGGAAGCTTGTGCAGCATAAAACTGTGCCTTAAGAAAAGATGCTCGAGTGGAAGCAGGATGATTGATCGAACGCTTTTCAATGCCCTGGATGGATTTCAAGTACAAGGCCTCTTTGTTGGGCCCCACGAAGTTTCGGTTAACGAATAGCAGGCGTTGAATATCAACATCGATAAGTGCTTCGGGGTCTGAGTCCGCCAAATGGAATTGAATTAAATCGCGCAGAAGCGTCAATGCGAACAACTTAAGCGATGTCGAATCCCTCGTTTCGAACCTCAACTTGACAAAATCTTCCGCCCTTGAAAAGTATTCCGGCTTGTCCAGCGAGAAAGCGTAGGCAGGAATCGTTACAGATGCCTCTTCATTTGCAGAAAATTCGACAGCTCTGTGAGCAAGAAAATCATACAAGGTTGGCCGGAACTTTCGGCCTATGGTATTTCCCTTGTTTAACACAGGCTCATAAAGGTCAATAGGCGTTGCTTTGCTTTTTTCACTTTCGGAGAGTGAAAGTTTGTACTGTTGGAGAGTCTCGTTTACAATCTTTTCGAGGCTCCATGTTTCAATATCATTTTCACCCTTTGATTGAACTTCGGTCCGGTTGTTAAATCGATAACGGTTGTTCTGGTAATATTGCCAATACATTTCTCCAAGCATGGAGTGCAGTATTGGTTTTACAGGAAAGGTTGCAGCAGCCGCTTCTGACCTTAGTTTGTCTAAATTTTTTATAAATGCATCTTCTTCTTTATAGTCCGTGAATTTGAGCTGATGGACCACGGCCTTAACCAGTTGTCCGGCGTTATTCTCTTTCTTCGCCTGCTCATAGATAGCATTCACACTTTTAAGTGCCGATTCCGGTAATCCTTTACTTTCAAAATCCTTGACCTCATTCCAGGCCTTTTCATAATCATAGGGCGCCATAGTTGTTTTGTTGGTTTGCGCGCACGCTCCCAGCGTCATGAATAATACAATGACAGCCAGCAGCGGGCTTTTAAAAAATTTTTTCAAGAAATTCATAAGAAACAACACTAAGAGACCTTAAGGATTTATTAAAATTCAAGGGGTAAGATGCAGCCGATGCATGGATTCCATAAAATACGTTTAAATATTTGATCGTCAAATATTTGAGTACGCAATTATTGGACCGGATCCTTCCGGGAAATAAACTGAACTTACATCTGATTTTTTTAAACCACCTGAATACAAACAACGATAGACGATGGTCCTTCGGTATCTAGCAAATTGATTTGGACAACGGGAATTGAGACAACGTTATGGCTTATACGTCCAATCTATTTTTTTCGTTTCAATACTTTCTCAACAGCAGCCACAATATTTTCTGGACCGAGTCCATACTTTTTGAGAAGCTGAGTAGGGGTGCCACTCTCTCCAAAAGAATCATTAACGGCCACCATCTCCAAAGGAGTGGGTCTGAATCTTGCCAACACTTGTGCGACTGCATCGCCAAGTCCGCCATTGATCTGGTGTTCTTCGCATGTAACAACGCATTTCGTTTTTTCAACCGAAGTCAAGATAGCTTCCACATCCAGCGGCTTAATAGTGTGAATATTTATAACCTCCACACTTATGCCTTTAGCCGCAAGGGTAGCTTCCGCTTCAATGGCGTTCCAAACCAGGTGGCCACACGCAAAAATGGTCACGTCTTTTCCCTCGATCATGTGGTCGGCCTTTCCTATTTTGAAGGGGCGGTCAGCTGTAAAAATTGGCCAGCTTGGTCTGCCGAACCTGAGGTAGGCCGGACCTTCATGGTCGCCGAGCGCAATGGTTGCAGCCTTCGTTTGATTGTGATCGCAAGGGACGATGACCGTCATCCCCGGCAGCATTTTCATCATTCCTACGTCTTCGAGGATTTGGTGAGTAGCCCCATCTTCTCCGAGAGTCAAACCCGCGTGAGACGCACAGATCTTAACATTTTTACCTGAGTAAGCGATTGATTGACGGATTTGATCGTAAACTCTGCCTGTGGAAAAGTTAGCAAAGGTGCCGGTGAATGGGATTTTTCCGCTTATCGTCATCCCTGCCGCCAGGCCCATCATATTGGCCTCCGCTATCCCTACCTGGTAGAATCTCTCCGGGAATTCCTTCTTGAAGGCATCCAGCTTAAGGGAGCCAGTTAGGTCCGCACACAGCGCCACCACATTTGAATTCTTCTTACCGAGTTCATGAATTCCTACTCCAAATCCTGACCTGGTGTCTTTCTTTTCCGTGAAGGTAAATTTCGTCATAGCAGTGCAATCTGTTTTAGCTCAATGAGCGGTGCGAAAGTCGTAAAAGTTTGGGATTCTTCCGAAGGACTGTTAATGATTTGTTAAACGAGCAAAATCACGCAATCGGTTCCAAACATCTCTTGAGTATTGTCCGTAGAAGGCATTAAGCCTCTATTGAGTATGCGTGAAGAAGCAGCAGACGAGAAAAGATCAAACAAGAAATTGCTCCTGTTATTTCTGATAGGAATATTGATTGCACTACTGCCCTGGATCGTACTTGCGGCATCCTGATCAATTAAAGACATTAACCGCTAATGTCTCTCCTGACTGCACCGTAAACTTTTTGAATCCCGTATACTTACTTCCCGTCGTTTGCTTCACCCGAAAGACAATCTTGTATTGACCCGGTAAAAGCGTAAGACTGAATTGAGGTTTAAGTTCGTTCACGTTGAGCACCCATTCCTGGCTGCCATCCGCTTTTAATTCGTAGATGCTTCCATATCCTGTAGCGATGGTATTGAAGTTGACAACGCCCGGCGCCGGGAGCAGGATCGTCTTGGTCTTATTGGGCTGAATTTCAGCGTCAAAGGTTCTGCGGGGGATCGTCAGCGTTTCGACCTGATAGCGCCCCACAAGGTAACGGACGCTGTTGTTACTTTGCTGAGTATTTACAATTCCTGATTGCCCATTCAAACGCACGATAGACTGCAGGTTGTTGTCCTTGCGTCCTTCTTGCTGCACCATCAGATTACCCTGTGCTGCGCCAATGCTTATAAGATTGTGCTTCCCCACGGTAATCGCCACGTCTTTTTTCACTACCGGTGGAATCGTATTGACGACGATCTCATAATCCACAACGGGCTCGATCTGCATAGTGTCAGGTCGGCCGGAACGATCCAGATAATGCACAAAGTCATACATCGGATTGCCCGTAAGGGAATTGACGAACGTGATGTTGACGTTGGTTTCAGTAGGGCGGCTATTGCCATCGAGTAATTGTACACTGACGGTTGTTTTCGCAAAGGACGCGTCAATGGATTCATTCAACACCGCGAAGAATTCACCCGGTGTATCCGCGTTGATGTACTTGCCGGCACACTCCAATGCTTTTTCAGTTTGAAGCCCAAGTCCAATGATGTAAGGCCGTAAAAAAACTCCTTTCTGCTGCAGTGCCCTGGACATAGCGCATATGTCACCGCCACAAGACTCAATACCGTCAGTGATAAGGATGACTATGTTACGGTATCCCGGACCTGCCGGGAAATCCCCCGCAGCTTGCTCCAGCGAATACGTGATAGGAGTGACCCCTTTTGGTTTTATCTCTTCCAGCTTGTTGATAATGAGTGAATGGTTCTTCGCTTTAAAGGGGACTTCAAGCCGGGTGTCCCTGCAATTCTTTTGCTCCTGTGGCGATAGGTGCCCGTACACTCTGAGTCCCAGCTCGAGTTTGTTATTTTGACGAAGTGAGTCTACGAGTTTCGTAAGGATGGATTTGGCAACCGTCCAACGGGACTGATTGGGACGGCCCCATTCTTCTTGCATGCTGCCGGAGGCGTCGAGCAAGAAAAGTATACGTGTTTTGTCCGGTAGTTTCTGCTGAACCTTTGTCTGTCCCTCGCTGATGTGATATATCAAAAGGAAAGCGGAAACCAACAACCAGAACGCGCGGAGGTGACTCATTGAAAGATTAAACGTGCGATGAAAGAATGAATTGCACCGTTGTCGAGATACCTTCGGAGTGTTTACAGAATACCGGGGATAATTCCTTCAGGTCTAATAATCGCCGATGGTTTCTGGAAGTTGCGCAAGAGCTTTCGCCAACTCCTCATCGTTGGGCGCCACGCCGTGCCACTTATGAGAACCCACCATGTAATCGACCCCGAATCCCATTTCGGTTTTCATGAGGTTAAGAACCGGTTTGCCTTTTTTTGCTTGAGTCTTTGCGTACTCCAGTGTCTTAACCACCTCTTCCATATCATTACCGTGGCTATCGATAACTTCCCACCCAAAAGATTCCCATTTCGCTTTAAGATCGAGCAGATTCAGGATCTTGTTAACGGGTCCGTCGATCTGCTGACCATTGTAATCTATAGTAGCGATCACGTTGTCCAGCTTGTTGTGTGCCGCATACATAGCAGCTTCCCAGATCTGACCTTCCTGCTGTTCTCCATCACCCATCATCACGAAGATAAACCTGTCGTCCTTATCCAACTTCTTTGCTTGCGCGGCACCGAGAGCAACGGATAATCCCTGGCCCAACGAGCCCGACGCAATACGTATGCCCGGAAGATGTTCATGCGTCGCAGGATGTCCCTGAAGTCGTGAATCAATCAGTCGAAAAGTCTTAAGCTCTTTAGTATCAAAATATCCAGCCCGTGCCAGCGTCGAGTACCATACCGGCGAAATGTGACCATTAGACAGAAAGAACAAATCCTCGCCGACCCCTTTCATATTGAACTTGGGGTCGTGCTTCAGGATACGGAAGTAAAGGGCCACAAAAAATTCAGTGCACCCTAGTGAACCGCCTGGATGACCTGACTGGCAAGCATGTACCATGCGTACAATGTCCCTGCGAACTTGTGAAGCAATTTTTTTTAAGGAGTCGATATCTGTTGGCTGGCTCATTGAAAAAAGTTTGGCGCGAATATACCGCACACTTGGACCTACTCCAAATGCAGCATGAATATTCTGTGTATATGAGGTCGGCCCGATAACAAAGGAATTCTATCGTTTGCCCTTCGCTTTTTTCGCAGGTGTCTTCTTGCTGGTAGGCTTCTTGGTTGAACTTTTTTTAGTGGAACCGTTACTGTCTGATCCTTTTT
>DASVBA010000571.1:0-3764 GCA_036376095.1 Chryseolinea sp. | reverse complement strand
AGAGTCACCAAAAGCAACGAATATTCTATTCATTTCCCTACGAGGATCCTCAGACCGGAGTTGAGCGCCCGTTCTTCTTTGAGTTGATACGAGATTACAAAACGTTTGCCGTGTTATCGAGAGTAGGACAGCTTGATCTTGGTCAAGAGACTTATTCAACACCTCAGCCCATGGGCTGGGGTTCCAGTACCCGACTTGTAGTTTCGCAAACTGAAACTATTTTTTTGATGAGTTCGCGCGGCGAGATCAAGCCATATATTAAAATTGTCAATAAAGAAGACGACAAGGTCAATCTCGCGACAGGAAAAGATTTAAAGACAACGCAAAAGATCTTGGACGAGGATTTGCTCATTGAATTTATTACAGAAACACGATACAAGAAACTCACCGATTTTGCTAAACAAAATGATTTAAAATTCAAACGAAAAGAAGATTTCTTAAAAATTCTAGAATACTACGATACTTTAGTGGCTGAATGATTTAAGGCCATTGTTTCTTTTAAATTCGACCGCTTACAATTCATTCACCGTAATTTCACACAAACATTCTTCGCCTCCGTAAAAAATCTCAACGCCTCCCATCCACCTTCTCTTCCAACACCGGATTGTTTCATTCCACCAAACGGAGTTCTCAGATCGCGGAACAACCAGCAGTTCACCCAAATGATTCCACTTTTCACCCCTGCAGCTATACGATGGGCACGCTTTAGATTTTCCGTCCATATAGTAGCGGACAATCCGTACGTAGTGCTGTTTGCATAGCCGAGCACTTCATCCTCCGTGTCGAATGGAATCACGGTAACCAGGGGGCCGAAGATCTCTTCCTGGTTTGTGCGGCATTTTTCATTCAGGCCTGCAATGACTGTGGGCTCCACGAAGTAACCATCTTCACATCTTCCAGATCCCTTAACTTGATTGCCTCCGGCTAGTATTTGGCCGCCTTCCTGCTTTGCAAGTTCTATATAGGAAAGAACCTTTTTCATGTGAGCTTCAGATACCAGTGCGCCGATATGAGTCTGCTCATTCATCGGGTCACCGATTACCAATGCTTTTGTTCGCTTTACAAATTCAGCAACAAACTTATCGTAGATCGTTCTTTCAATAAATATCCTCGACCCACAAAGACAAATTTCGCCTTGATTTGAAAATGACGACTGGATAGTTGTGCTCACCGCGAGCTCGAAATCACAGTCTGCAAAAATGATATTTGGATTCTTCCCTCCCAGTTCAAGCGATAATTTCTTGAACATCGGTGCGGCGATAGCTGCGATCTTTCTTCCTGTTGCAGTTCCCCCTGTAAATGAGATTGCTGTAATATCCGGATGCTCGATAATCGCCTGTCCCGCCTTTGGACCAAGTCCGTGAACAATATTCAGAACTCCCTTCGGAAGCCCAGCTTCGATGCACAATTCCGACAGCATGAAGGCAGTCATCGGTGTAAGCTCTGAGGGTTTAGATACAACGGTACAGCCAGCTGCCAATGCGGGGGCAATCTTCCAGGTAAATAAATAGAGAGGAAGATTCCACGGCGAAATACATCCCGCTACTCCTGATGGAGAACGCAGTGTATAATTTACGGCCTCAGTACCCGTGATGTGTGCTTCACTTGCAAAATGAATTGACGCCGTGGCAAAAAAGCGAAGGTTAGCGGAAGCTCTCGGAATGTCCAATGATTTGGCAAGTTTGAGGGTCTTACCATTATCTACACTTTCAGCCTGTGCAAGTTTATCAAGATCGCGGTCGATAAGATCAGCGATCTTCAGCAGAATACTTGATCTCAACTCAGGTGACATCCCCGACCATAACGGAAATGCGTCCCTTGCTGCCATGACAGCGTCTGCCACGTCACGTTCATCCGAATCACCGACCAAACTATAAACCTTTCCCTCTGCAGGGTTATAATTATCCAGGTACTGACCGGAAACGGGTGCTACCAACTTACCATTGATATAATTATTAATTTTTTGCATCTGTCAGTTGTACGCTCAAGACAAGTAAGATCACAATGCACCCGTCCGACCACCATCGACCGGAATGTTTACTCCGTTAACATATCCCGCGGCAGGCGATGCAAGAAATCCAACCACTGCTGCAATCTCGTACGGTTCGCCAATTCTTTTCGCGGGTATTTCGTCAATCATTTCCAATTTCAACTCATCAAAAGACTTTCCGGTCTGCGCGGCTTTGCCATTCAATACCGCTTCAAGACGCCCGGTCATCGTTGATCCGGGCAGCACGTTATTCACTGTTATTCCAAATTGTCCTAACTCATTCGCCAATGTTTTGGACCAGTTCGCCACGGCACCGCGGATAGAATTAGAAACTCCCAGCCCCTTGATTGGAATTTTCACTGACGTCGAAATGATATTTATGATCCGGCCATACTTTTTATCTTTCATTCCAGGAACGACAGCCTGGGTCAGGATATGATTGCACAGCAGGTGTTCGGAAAACGCTTTGACAAATTCTTCCGGCTTCGCATTGATCGCCAATCCGGCGGGCGGACCTCCAGTGTTGTTCACAAGTATTTCAACAGTTTTCACTGACACGTATTCTTCAACCTTCTTCTTCAACTCTTGGGGATCTGAAAAATCTGCCACGATGTAGTCGTTCACTTGACCGCCTGAAGAATCCAACTCGTTTAACACGGCCTTAAGCTTTTCTTCGTTCCTGGCAATGAGTGTTATACTCGCTCTCATTGACGCGAGTTCAATGGCGGATGCCTTTCCGATCCCCTGTGTACTGCCGCAAACAATCGCTCTCTTACCACTTAAATCGAGATGCATATTCCTGTTCCTTATCCGTAAATTCTTAGTAATTTTAAACAATAAAATCATTTCAGCATTCTTTACTAAATTTTAATTATGGCCATCCGCAGACCATTTAATTTAAGACAGTGGATCTCTGACAACCGACACCTGCTAAAACCACCCGTCGGAAATAAGAATCTATATGCCGACGCCGGGGATTACATCGTTATGATCGTTGGCGGTCCAAATGCCCGAAAAGATTTTCACTACAATGAAACGGAGGAGTTATTTTATCAGCTTGAGGGCGACATAAATGTGAGGATACAAGAAGACGGAAAGGCCGTTGACATTCCCATAAAGGAGGGGGAAATGTTTTTGCTTCCGTCGAATACTCCGCATCGTCCGGAACGACCTGAAGGAACTGTAGGGTTAGTGATCGAATGCAAGCGGGAAGATCCGGAAATGCTTGATGGCCTGATCTGGTATTGTGACAAATGCAACACAAAACTTCACGAATACCGGTTCCATCTCGATAATATTGAGAAAGACTTTCTTCCACGCTTCCGGGACTTTTACGGATCGAAAGACCTTAGAACCTGCAAGAACTGTGGTAACGTAATGGAAGCCGACCCAAGATTCGTGTGAGTGGGCATGAGAGGACTTGCATATTATTCCTCTCCAGTAGGAGAGTTGTTGATTGAATCAGATGCTGACAAGATCATAACTGTCAACTTTGTAAAAGAAACTAAACAGGAACAATTTCCAACACCGGTTACAGAACAGTGTATAAACGAACTGGATGAGTATTTCTTTAAGGGCCGAAAATTCTTTACAGTCGAGCTCGACCTACGCGGAACAGCATTTCAGCGAACAGTGTGGAGCGAACTGTTAACCATTCCGTACGGAACTACTGTATCCTATGAAGCTATTGCTCTTCGCATTGGCGATATCAAAACCATCAGGGCGGTTGGTGTAGCTAACGGACAAAATCCGATAGCCATCATAGTACCTTGTC
>DASVBA010000400.1:0-11703 GCA_036376095.1 Chryseolinea sp. | reverse complement strand
TATTCGGCGGCGTCGAGATAAACCTTACGCAGGCGGATATTACCGGTAGAGTGCCCATTGAAATCGTCCAGATTTTCGGTGGCACAAAACTGATCGTGCCGTCTCATTGGAAAATCGATACGGAAGAAGTCGTGTCGGTTTTCGGAGGATTGAACGATAAACGTCAGGTGCAAAATACAGTAATGGACCCGAGCAAGGTGCTGGTATTGAAAGGGACAACGTTCTTTGGCGGCATTGATATCAAAAGCTTTTAATCTTTATGTGTCAGGTTTTAATCATCCTTCAAGTATTTCTTATGAACTGGTATATCACAAAAATAGTCTTTAACATTTCAGCTGAGGGCAGCTCGAATAAGAAGCAGTTTGACGAACAACTGAGGTTAGTTGGCGCTGAGAGCAAGGAAGAAGCTTTTCATAAGGCTAGAACGATCGGACTCGGCGAAGAGGATACTTTTTACAACGACAAGAACAAAATAGTAAAGTGGGAATTTATAAACGTGTCAGAAGTTCTGCCCCTTAAGAACCTGGAAGACGGAATAGAATTATATTCGCGGATACACGAGACTGAAGAAGGTTCTTCATACATTAACTTTATCCATCAGAAGGCCATTGCAATTCGATTGAATGCACGTCCTTTATGTTGATAAACCTTAAAATACCGATGACATTCAGCGCGCCTGCGTTATCCACCCGAAAAATAATAATCGTCTGCGTAGTATGGATGATTGTTATTGTACTCGTGGAAGCCTATGCGTTGGTCAGCACCTTCAATTTCAGCTGGGTTACGTCTCTGGCAGATGCCGCCAATATGAATTTGCTGATAGCGATGGCCGGTTACATCACATTTACGTCGCTTCGTTATTATCAACCAAGTTATAAGAACGCGCTTTATCTGCTCGCCTGGTCAATTACGCTCTCTATTCTGTCGACTATAGCACACCGTTACATGATGCGATGGAATCTGTTTCCTCAGGATGTGGCATACGAACAGTTCCTGTATGCCTCCAGGATCATCCGTGGGATCATGATTTGGTTCATGGTCTCATTGATCGGTGTAGTAAGCTGGGTATATTTCTTTTTCCAGGAGCAGCGGGCAGGTGAAAAACGTGAACAGGATACCATGAAGCTTGCACGTGAGGCTGAACTTGCTTCGCTACGCCAACAGCTTCAGCCCCACTTCTTGTTTAACAGCTTGAATTCGATCAGCGCATTGGCAGGATCACGGCCGGAAGAAGCGCGAAAAATGATTCAACAGCTGTCAGACTTCCTGCGGGGAACGATAAAGAAAGATGACCAGCAACTGGTCACATTGCAGGATGAGCTCAAACACCTGCAGTTGTATCTCGATATCGAAAAAGTAAGGTTCGGTCATCGGTTGAGAACCGAAATCGAAAGACCCGAAGAAACGCTGTACCTTATGATGCCTTCGTTATTATTACAACCGCTGGTGGAAAACGCCATCAAATTTGGATTGTACGATACTATAGGTGAAATAACGATCCGCATTATGGCTTTGAAACAAGACAACCAGCTTGTCATTCGCATCGAAAATCCATTTGATCCTCAAACTGCACAACCCCGGCAGGGCACTGGCTTCGGACTGAACTCGGTACAACGGAGGCTCTATCTCCTCTATGCAAGAAATGATCTTATGACAACACAACAAATTGATACAGTTTTTGCAACCATAGTAAAAATCCCTCAACCCGTATGATCAAAGTTGTATTAATAGACGATGAACCCCTGGCGAGAAGTATCGTTACCGAATATCTTCGGGCTTTTCCGGAGCTGACTATCGCACAGGAATGCAATGACGGCTTCGAAGGGATAAAAGCTATAGCTCAACACAAACCCGATCTTATTTTCCTGGATATACAGATGCCGAAGATCAATGGCTTCGAAATGCTGGAACTCATCGAACAACCTCCGGCGGTGATTTTTACTACGGCTTTTGATGAGTATGCTATTAAAGCTTTCGAGTCCCGCGCTATCGATTATCTATTGAAGCCCTTCAGCAAGGAACGTTTCGAAAAGGCGGTTCAAAAATGGCTTGAGCATCGAAATAAGTCTGATCAAAAGACCAGCACGCAAACCCTTTTGTCGGAGGAAATCCGTCAGCCGGAAGAACGTAACCGCATCGTTGTCCGGGAAGGCAGCAATATCCGGATCGTACCTGTTCATGAGGTTCAATACATCGAAGCCTACGACGATTATGTGAAGATTTTCACTCAAAAGGAAATGTACCTCAAGAAGAAGACCATGAGCTTTTACGAAAACAGTCTTGATGCAGCGCAGTTCGTACGCGTGCATCGATCTTATATCATCAATCTCCAGCAGCTCACAAAAATCGAACCGCTGGAAAAAGAGACCTATCTCGCCCTCTTGAAAAGCGGAGTGAAAGTCCCTCTTAGTAAAAGCGGTTACACAAAGCTGAAAGGTGTACTTGGGCTATGACCACGCCAACTACCCAGCAACTCACCTACCCGGGCACCTTATTTCCTTACACCTTACACCTTATACCCTATACCTTATACCAACTTATACCCTATACCCTATACCCTATACCCTATAACCTATAACCTATACCCCATACCCCATACCATCTCCACCCATGACTTGGCTCTTCCTCACCACCTACTGCCTCTGGATATTATCCGAAATCTCCCTCAGTCTCTTTCGACGCTCAGAAAAATCGGATAACAAGAATTCGGACAGAGGATCACTGAAACTGATATGGATTATCATTATCATCGCTAACGCTTTGTCATACAGCGTTTCCAAGTCTTTATCCTTCCCTATTTCAACAGATCCTGCTTTAAGGTACGCAGGACTTGCACTTATCGTGGTGGGGATGATCCTCAGGCTTACCATTGTGGCGTCGTTGGGAAAATTTTTCACAGTGAATGTCACGATACTGGAGTATCACAAGCTTAAACAAGATGGATTTTACAGATACGTAAGGCATCCTTCCTATTCCGCGTCTGTTTTATCGTTCATTGGATATGGTGTGTCCCTGAACAACTGGATATCACTGGTGATCGTTGCAGCTGCAGCTCTAACCGCATTCCTGATACGTATAAGAATCGAAGAAAAGACGTTGATAGATCATTTTGGAACTGAGTACGTCGAGTATAGCAAAAAGACAAAACGGTTGGTACCGTTTGTTTATTGAGAATTTGGTCAGCTCAACACACCCTCTTGGACGACGTGCATAAACAGCAGAAAAAAAATGCATTTCTCGCAGAAATCAACGGGGAAGAGTTGACTGCTCATTGTTCATTTTCTCATTGCTCCTTAAGACTGTCCACCGGATTGGTAAAGGCAGCGCGAACAGACTGGTAGCTGATCGTAAGTAATGCTATAGAAAGAGATATTAAACCTGCGATGACAAAGAACTGCCAGGTGATATCTATCCGGTAGGCAAACTCTTTCAACCACTCCTGCATCAAAAAGATCGATAAGGGTGTTGCAAGCACAATAGCAATAAGAACGAGTTTAATATAGTTCAGCGTTACCAGTCGCAAAATACTATTAAGAGACGCACCAAGCACGAGCCGTATGCTGATCTCTTTGTTCCGCTGCTCCATCATAAACGTCGACAGAGCAAAAAGTCCAAAAGAGGCCACCAAAATTGCAAGTATCGCGAAACTGCTGAAGATGCTACCCATCCGTTGAACGTCATCGTACATACGGGCATACGTTTGGTCCAGGAACGTATAACGGATAGGCTGATGTAAAGAAAACTTCTTCCACACCCTTGAAACTTCGGAAATGAGCATCGACATATCCGAAGTATTTATTTTTACTGCGATCGTACCGACGCTTCTTCCAATCTGCAGGCATAGAGGTTCGATGTTTTCCCGGAGAGATTCCGAATGAAAATCTTCAATGACACCAATTATTGGAAGCTTTAAGTATCCATTCGTAATTACTGCTCCGACGGGGTCCCTGAGATTCAGCGCTCTTGCCATCGACCGGTTAACTATGAACGCCTGCGAGTCCGACGCCATTTCGAGGGAAAAATCCCGCCCCTCCAGAAGTTGAAGTCCCAGTGTTTTAACGTAGTCGTGGTCGACCTCCCAGCGCTGTGCACCCACAGTTTGCTCCATTATCCTCGGCTCACCCTCGATTGAAAATTGATTCTGATTTCTCCTGGCTCCTTCCCCGGGAAGATAGTCGCTGATCGTTGCATACTTCACACCGGGTATCCGCAGGAGTTCTTCTTTGAACGTAGTAATTCTATCGTTTAGCGTGTGTGTACCCTGTAACAGAAGTACCTGCTCTTTATCAAATCCCAGCTTTTTGTTGAGCACATATTCCATTTGTTTGCCGATGATCAGTGTTCCAACAATAAGGACGATCGAAACCGCGAATTGAAATACGACCAATGTGCTTCTTAGTCCCGAATACTTTGCACCGAGGCTCTTGTTCCCTTTCAACACTTCCGACGGCCTGAAAGATGATAAGTAAAATGCAGGATAAAGTCCGGCAATCAATCCGATACCTATTGCACATGCGGCAAGAACTGGAAGAACCCACCACACCTGTAGCTGGAAAGAAAGTGATTTTCCAAACAGTAAACTGAAATAGCGCACAGCAGCCACCGACAACAACAAACCGGCTCCAAAAGAGATCAGGCTCAATACGATCGACTCAATGAGGAACTGGGCAATAAGATTTCGTTTCATTGACCCGACCACTTTTCGAAGCCCCACTTCCTTTGCACGATTAGCGGAACGGGCCGTGGAAAGGTTAATGAAATTTATGCATGCTATGATCAGAATAAACATGGCGATACCACCGAACAACCAGATATATCGCACGTCTCCGTGTGACAAACCGTCGTTGATGCCGTCAAGGTTCAGATATACTTCGTGGATAGGTTGCAATTCAAAGCTTAGACTCTTTGTCCATTCGATAGCCGAAGGTTCTCCGGTGGCTATTGCCTCAGGCAGGAAATATTTTTCCACAACTGAAGAAAGCTTCTTTTGCAACAACAGTGGGTCAGCTCCCGGCTGGAGTTTTACATATGTTGGATAGTTGCTGTTCATCCAATTCGATTGCTCCCCATCGTAAAACTCTTTACCCGACATCGTCATGATAAAATGATACTGCAGGTGGGATGTTAATGGTGGATCCTCGACAACACCAGACACAGTATATTGTCTTTTCTCGTCGTTGTTCAGGATAAATACCTTGCCGAGTGGATCCTCGTGGGGGAAGAACCGCTGCGCTTTGGTTTTTGTAAGCACGATCGTGTTTGGAAATGCCAACGCCTGGCCTGGGCTGCCCGAGATAAAGTCAGGCTGAAGGATGTCCAGCAACGCCTGATCCATGTACACAAATCCGTCCTCGTGGGTACTTTCCTGCTGATCGCTCCGTCGTATCTCGTTTTCTCCCGCACCGAAAAAAGGAGTAAGATTGTACCGACCAACTTTTTCAAATTCCATAAAGTCTTCCTGGAGCGCCTGCGCAAATGGAGCAGGGAAATAGACATTATGACTTCGCTCACCCTTGAACGTACTCGTCCGTACAACCCGGAATATCCGCTCCTGATCTTTGAAGTGCTGATCATACGTCAGCTCTTGCTGAACGTACAAAGCGATAACGATACACGCGGCAATGCCTATCGCGAACCCGCCTATCTTGACCAGCGAATACAATTTCTGCCGCAGGAGATTTCTCCAGGCGATCTTGATGTAGTTTTGCAGCATAAACTTCGGTATAACTGTGAAAACCTCGCTCCAGCCAAATGGTTACATGCAAGTCTCTTTTTTTGTTCAACTCCCTTTTAGCTCTGTCTTCCCGAGCGCTTGCAACGTCGTCAAGGACTGCGTCAATGGAATGGGTTTACGCCTTGTATTGACCCTGATGAACTCTGCGCGAAGGACCTGTTTGATTCTTGCAGAATGCCTTTAATTAACAGCCCTTTCTTACATTCTGAAAGATCCTTCGCGATGAAATGCAGCTATGTCCCCATCAGAGTCACTCGTGAGAGGACTCTGATGCTTCGGGGCAGACAATTTGAAATGGTCACTAACTCTGAATGACAGTAAGAAGGGAAGACATCCTCAGCACAAGCGTGCACCCTTTCATTCTTTCTTGCAGAATGCCTTTAAATTAACAACCCTTTCTTACGTTCTGAAAGATCCTTCGCGATGAAAGGCACCTACATTTACTAAACGCGTGCTTCCATTTCGAATGCGCATTACATTAATTCAGCGCGAAGGCGCTCTGGAAGACAGTCATAAAAGGGAAAACAGTAATAAAAGGGAAGACAGTAATAAAAGGGAAGACAGTAATAAACTGAAATTCATTCAGTCTTCAAACTCTGCACCGGATTCATTAACGCTGCTTTGATCGCCTGGTAACTCACCGTTGCCAAAGTAATAACCACAGCGCTTGTAGTCGAAATAAAAAATACCCATCCTGAGATTCCAATTCGATAATCATAGTTATTGAGCCAGTCAGATAGAAAGTAGTATGCTATCGGAATAGCAATGACGCTGGCGATGACGACGAGGATCACAAAATCTTTTGATAACAAACTCCACAAATTAAAGACCGAAGCCCCAACGACTTTGCGGATTCCGATTTCTTTAGTTCGCTGCTCTGCGACGAAGGACGCAAGGCCGAACAACCCGAGGCAGCTGATCATTATTGCAAGTGCAGAAAAAACAGAGGCAAGTTCACCGATGCGTTCTTCAGCAGCAAATTTCAAACTGTACTCCTCGTCCGCAAACTTATAATTGAACGGAACGGTGGGTACTACCTTTTTAAAGACCGCACTTATCTTTGCCAAAGCATCCGGCAGTCCTGCCGTTGGCCTGATCCTGATATTGATCCAGTTATAAGATTGATCTATAAAATAAACCGTTGGCAATTGATCGCTGAAAGGAGATGTCATCGTAATATTCTTGATCACGCCGATTATTTTAAAATCCTGTGCCGGCCGCCAACCCGGTGCCCAATGCACGATCTCACCTATGGGGTCCTCAAGATTCATCACCTTAGCCGCTCCTTCCGTTATCACAAAACCGGATGAGTCGCTGGCTAAGTCCCTGGAAAAATCGCGGCCGTCAACGAACTGCCACCCGACTGTCTTTCCATATTCATGTGTCACCGCCAGCGTAGCAAATTCAGCTTGGAATGCTGGGTCTTTATCTCTCCAGTTAAATCCACCGTTGCTTGACCAGACTTCTGTGGTGGGTCCGGTGCAAAGCGACACTTCTTCAACTACGCCAGAGTTCCTTAACTCATCTTGTAACGTCATTATCTTCGGATAGTAGTCACGTGATGTCATTTCCACCATCAAAAGCCCTTCGCGGTTATAACCAACGGGACGATCCTTCGCATGCTGGATCTGCTGGTACACGATGATCGTGCCAATGACTAACGTTACCGACACTGTAAACTGCAAAACGACAAGTACTTTTCGCGGCAGTGAAGCAAAACGACCTGCGCGAAACACCCCTTTTAATACGCTCACAGGTCTGAAGGACGAAAGATAAATGGCAGGATAGCTGCCTGCCAGCAATCCGGTAATCAAGATAAAAGCAACACTCAGTCCCCAGAAGTATGGACTTGACCACAGCATGGTCATTTGTTTTCCTGCAAGTTCGTTGAACCATCCTAGTGACAACATCACGATCAACAATGCGAAAACAAACGCGAGTATCACGACAAGGAACGATTCGCTGAAGAACTGGTGTATCAGCTGGCCGCGGAACGATCCCATGGTCTTGCGTATACCCACTTCCTTTGCGCGTTTTTCAGAGCGCGCGGTGCTTAAGTTCATGAAGTTGATACAGGCGAGCAGTAAAACAAATACACCGACGACTCCAAACAACCAAACAAACTGAAGAAGCCCTCCTGCTAACTTACCGTTCTTCCATTCCGACTGTAAATGCCACTTGCTCATGGGATGAACAAACAGCTGTGGATTGACGGCCACATATTCCTTGTCGTCCCTGACATTATCAAGAATCGCGTCCTTGATACTTGCAGAAGCATTTTCGAAATTGGTCGATGGTGACAGCTCGACATATATATCGAGAAAGTTGTTTTTGAATCCTTGGTTGAGCATCCAGCTGTTTACGGAAACCAGAAGCTCCCACGGCGCAAAGAACTGGCTACGGTAGAAATGACTGTTGTGAGGAAGATCCTCATAGACACCCGTTACGCTTACATCCATCGAATTGTCTATGCGCATGTGTTTTCCGATAGGGTCTTCATCGCCAAAAAGTATTTTTGAAAGAGAAGCTGAAATAAAGATCGAATGAGGATCCTTCAACCCTTGTAAAGAGCCTTTCAGCATTTTGAAAGTGAACATTTCAGGCGCACCAGGTTCAACAAAACCGCCCTTGTAGGAATTGATCTTATCGTCAAAAGAAAGAATATGATCCCTTACAGGCCATGATTTAATAACGTGTTTGAAATTGCTACCGTACTTTGTCTGAAGCTCATCTCCAAGTGCGTAGGGTAAAAATGTTGTCGTACCGGTTACTCCATTGAGTGTTCCGGTTCGAACGATGCGACCTATGCGATCATAATTCTGATGATAGCGGTCAAACGACAACTCATCATAAACCCACATACCGATAAGCATCGCGACGCTCATTCCCACGGCCAGTCCCCCGATGTTAATAATAGAGTAGCTTTTATTCTTCAGAAGATTTCTCCAACCGATTCTTATATAACTTTTATACATGTCATAGTGATTTAATTGTTGGTATCTCATTTTTCGAATTGCGAAAGGTCGGATGTAGTGAAGCACCTGGTACCAATACATGAGCTTCGCTTTTGTTACTGATGATTTTTTACATGCCAGGTAGAATTTTTCTTCCAGGTCGCCTAACACTTCTTCGGCGAGATCCTCGCGTAAGAAACGTAGAAGAAACCCTACGGCTAGCTTTGGTGGTTTGACTTTGTTTTCAATCATTGACATTCTTTCCATCATGCATTGTTGAGGATGACGGTGTGTGCGTTTGTCCAAGAGTGTGCCCAGACCCTTTTCACCTCCAAGACGCGAAGACGCAGAGGTTACGCAGGCGCTTCAAAACATTACTTTGCGTCTTCCCGTCTTTGCGGTACTAACTACTCATTACTAACTACTAACTACTAACTACTAATTACTAACTACTCATTACTCTTTAAACTGTTTACCGGGCTCATCATCGCTGCTTTAATTGCCTGAAAGCTTACTGTCATTAACGTGACGATCACGGCTCCAAATCCTGCCACAGCAAAAACCCACCACGATATTTCGATACGATACGCGTACTTCTGCAGCCATGCGTCAAGGAAATAATAGGCAATAGGAACCGCTATGAAACACGACAGGATAACCAACACTACAAAATCTCTAGACAGCAGTCGCCATAGATTTGTTACAGTGGCGCCTAAAACTTTTCTGATGCCTATTTCCTTTGTGCGTTGTTCTGCCACAAAGGATGCAAGTCCGAAAAGTCCCAGGCAGCTGATGAAAATTGCCAGCGAGCCGAAGAACGAAGCAAGTTTACCGATGCGCTCCTCGGCGGCGAATTTCAATGCATATTGTTCATCTACGAACTTGTAGTCAAATGGAGCAGAGGGAATAACCTTTTTAAAGACGGCTTCCATCTTTGCGAGTGCATCCGATGCTCTTATTCCATTTTTTATCCGGATGTTGATCCAGCTTACACCGCCGTTATGACCTTTCAAGTAAAATACGGTTGGTCTGATCGGTTCATAGGGTGAGCCCATCACCGCATCCTTGATCACCCCAAGTATCTTATAATGCAGTGGCGGCCTATTACCTGTCCAAAACTCCCACGTGACCGACTCGCCGACTGGATTTTCAAGACCCATGACCTTTGCCGCGGTTTCATTGATTACCATTCCCGCTGAATCGTTGGCATGTTCGCTTGAAAAATCTCTTCCTTGTAGAAACTGCCAGCCAATGGTCTTTCCATGCTCTGCAGTTACTGCCAGTGTAACAAAGTTCAGGTCCTGGTCCGGTTCGTGTCCTTTCCATCCAAAGCCTCCATTATTCGAAGCTATGTCAGTAACCTTTCCCATAGACGCCGAAACTTCCTCAACGACGCCGGAATTTTTCAATTCATTTCTTAGGACTGAATATTTGTTATAGAATTCATCAGACTTCATCGCCAGCGTGATCAATCCCTCGCGTGTATATCCCACCGGTCGGTTTTTGGCGAACTGTATCTGCTGGAAAACGATGATTGTGCAAATTATAAGAGCGACAGACACTGTAAACTGCATCACCACCAAAACCTTGCGAGGTAAGGATGCAAGCCGTCCGGCGCGAAATGTTCCCTTCAGCACTTTTACGGGTTGAAAAGATGATAAGAAGAAAGCAGGGTAGCTGCCGGCAAGTAAGCCCGTGATAAAAAGGAACCCGATGCCGATCAGCCAAAAAGCAGGAGCGAACCAGGGAATGACCATTTGTTTAGCTGAAAGGTCATTGAACCACGGTAACGCCAGGGCTACCAGCAATATTGAAAAAACAAATGCAGATGAGACTATGATATAGGATTCACTAAAGAACTGTTGGATCAGGTGTCTCCTCAACGAGCCGATAGTCTTTCTGATACCAACTTCCTTCGCTCTCTTTTCAGAACGCGCCGTACTTAAATTCATGAAGTTGACACACGCGAGCAGAAGGACGAACATACCGATAGAGCCAACCATCCAAACCATTTGAATGGGCCCTTTGTCTGTATTCGCCCCTCTGCCAGACTCGAATGGAAAGAGATGCCACTTGCTCATTGGAAATAAGAGTGCATGGCGCGTACCCTTTCCGACATCTTCAGGAGCGACCTGAATAATATTCTTTATTTGTTCAGTCACAGTTTCAAAATCCGACCCCGGCAGTAGTTCCACGTAAATGTGGAAGGAGTGTTCACGCCAGTTATTCATGTTTTTTTCGACCCATGGGTTGTTCAACAGAAAAAATCCCCACGACGTCAGGTATTTGACCTTATGGAATTTTGTATTGAGAGGGAAATCCTCGTATACCCCGGTGACGGTTACATTGGCAGAATTGTTAATGGTGATGATCTTGTTGATGGGATCATCGTCGCCAAACAACGCTTTCGAGACCGAGGCGGCAATCATGATCGAATGTGTTTCCCTTAGTCCGTCGCGTGTACCATGGATCATTTTAAATGTAAACATCTCTGGCGCTTCAGCGTCCGCGCTTAGGCCTCCCGCAGATATCTTGTTCTCTCCGGAAGAAAGTATTCCTTCGCGACCGCCATCCCCAAACGACGTCCTAACGATCCGTTTGAAGGAATCGTGATATTTCTCAATAAGTTCCGTTCCCATCGGATACGTCACGGTCACTCCTCTCCATATCCCGTCTTCATTCTCACCCCGGATGCCGACCTGGGCAATGCGATCATAGTTTTCGTAGTACTTGTTGAAGGAAAGCTCATCCCAGATCCAAAGGCCATTGAGGATAGCAACTGCCATTCCGACCGCGAGACCACCTACATTGATAAAGGTATAGCCCACGTTCCTCTTCATATTTCTCCACCCGATCTTAAAATAACTTTGAAACATAGCGTAATCGTTTATGTAAATATTCTTTGCCTTTCGAATTGCAAAAGGCCGGACGTAGTTCATTACCTGGTACCAGTAGTTAAGTCGTGCACGGAATAAGGTGCTATGTTTTGCTGTTCTCAATAACTTCTCTTCCAGG
>DASVBA010000048.1:0-6395 GCA_036376095.1 Chryseolinea sp. | reverse complement strand
ATTGAAGGATAAGGGCTCGTTCGCTTCGAGTAGGTATAGACCGATCTCCGGAATTTATCCTCGCCATCACTTTCCTTCCAATATTCGTTGCTGTAAACTGAATTCCAGATCCCTGCCGGCTGATAGGGCATTACGCTTTTACCATACATCTTGTCGCTAAGCAAACCACTTACGGCCAATGCCTGATCCCGGACCTGCTCAAATGAAAGCCGGACCCTGGGACCTCTTGCTAATAATCTATTGGCGGGATCGCGTTCCAACAGTTCCTTCGATACATGTGAATCCTGCCTGTAAGTAGCAGACATCACCATATCCTTAACCAGTTTCTTCATGCTCCATTTGTTCTCGTTCATGAAGCGCAAGGCAAGCCAATCCAATAGTTCTTTGTTTGTTGGTAGCGCACCCTGCGTACCGAAGTCCTCGAGCGATTCTACTATACCAGTCCCGAAGATCTGTTCCCAGAACCGATTAACCATTGCGCGGGCGGTGAGTGGATTTTCCTTGCTTAGTAGCCAGGCGGCAAAACCAAGGCGGTTATAGGGTTGATCCTTGGGAAAAGGATTTAATGATTTCGGAACACCTGGGGTGACTGAATCGCCCTTTGCCAGCCAGTTGCCTCTCACGAAGATCCGTGTGGTCCGGAATTGTTCAGGAGTGTTTTCAACCATTATTGGTGTTTCGTCTGCGGTAGCGTTTATGAGGTCGATGAACGATGACTTGATGGTTTCGTATTCCTTTGCTCCCTTGCCGGGGAGGTCGTCGCGAAATGCGAACCATTCCACACCACAGACGGCGCGGTCAGGTTTTATTTGCGCGTTCCTAAAACTTATGTAGAGGTCGTGTTTTCCACTGTTTGGTTTTACGGGTACTGAAATCGCCCGTTCTCCCTTTGGCAACTTACCACTTGCTATGACGTCGCCGTCGATGCGATCGCGCCGGATTTCAAACGAACCTCCTTCAGCATCTGCCCAATAATTCATAATCAGGTTCGTCTTTCCGTCAAGGTGGATTTGCTTTACTCGGGCACTTCCACCAGAGCGGATGCCAAGATATTTGTTGTCTATCAACTCACCATTAATGAACTGATCAAAATCGTGTGGATGAAATTTCGGTTCCAGCGTCTTTAAGAAGTGAGTAACTTCAAGTTCTTTTTCAACTCCGGCATTTGATCGCACCCATGCTCTGATTTTGTCCAATCGCTGATTGTCTTCTGCGCTATAGAGCCTCAGATTTGGATGTTCACCCGGCGTATCCTCGTCCCGCGTATTATTGAAAAACGCCATCGCCTTATAGTATTCTTCATTGACGAAGGGATCATACGGGTGTGTATGGCATTGCACGCATCCCATGGTCGTACTTTGCCAGATCTCCCAGGTTGTGCTCACTCTGTCAATAAGGGACGCAACGCGAAACTCTTCATCGGTGGTTCCCCCTTCATCATTGTTCATCGTGTTACGATGAAACGCCGTCGCGATCAGCTGATCATCGGTCGGGTTCGGTAATAAATCACCAGCCAGCTGTTCCGTTGTAAAACGGTCAAATGGCATATCGGCGTTGAAGGCCTTGATCACCCAATCACGATAGCGCCAGATTGTGCGTCCCGCATCCTTTTCATATCCCTTGGTGTCAGCATACCTGGCCATATCAAGCCACCAGCTTGCCCACTTTTCTCCAAAATGAGGCGATGCCAACAACTCATCCACTACACGCGCGTAGGCATCAGCCCGGTCGTCTTTGATAAACTTTTCAGCTTGCGCAGGCGTCGGGGGCAGCCCGATGACATCCATGTAAAGCCGTCGGATAAGCGTTGATTTATCGGCCTCCACTGAAGGTGTCAGGCCTTCTTCCTCAAGCCGCCTCAATATGAAATGGTCGATCTCGTTTTTGGCCCAATCTTTTCCATCCGAAGAAAAGCCAGAGAGCATCTCGCCTGAATTTGGTACTGCGACCGGTCGTGGCGGTATATACGCCCAATGGTCACCCCACTGCGCTCCTTCTTTGATCCACTTCCGGAGTATTGCAATCTCCTCGTTACTCAAGGGTTCTTCTTTATAGGGCATCCTCACCTCGGGATCGTTGGACGTGATCCTGCGGATCATTTCGCTGTGCTCAGGATCGCCAGGAATGATCACATGCTTGCCGGATTCGGCTGTATCCAGGGCCTCGTGACGAAAAAGGAGGCTGAATTTGGCGTTTCTTTTGACCCCGCCGTGACAGGCGATACAATGCTTATTGAGTATGGGCTTGACTTGCGCGCTAAAATCTATGCTTTTGTCCCTGCAACCGCCGAAAATCACAACTCCTAAAACCAGTCCGATAAAAAATCTTATGGTGCAAACGTTTGACATAGGTTATAAAATTAGTCCAAAAAAGGTATGAAACGAAAGATTTTGATGTCAGCGGCAGGCGGCCGGAGGTGCCATTTGAGAACAGCTCTGGCCGTTTTGAGTAGTGAGCGAGGGAGGCGATCTCTCCTGTCAAAACATTCCCCACCTGAACGTGCAATCTAAAGACCCTGAGGTTTTGCTACATCCATTTTAGAACTTGGATTTCACGTCCCTGTAGGGGATTTAGGGGGCCAGAATCAACCTTCACTATCACGGCCATCCCCAGGCAATTTTTAGGTCAAAGTTTTTAAATCAGGGCAATTTTTATACTTTTGCAGGCTCAAAACTAAAAAACATGAACAATTACGAGACGGTATTCATTTTAAATCCCGTTTTGTCTGAAGATCAGGCAAAGGATACTGTCGAAAAATTCGTGAAAGTGTTGAAAAAAGCTAATGCCGAAATTCTCAATAATGAGCAATGGGGCTTAAAAAAATTGGCTTATCCAATCAACAAAAAGTCAACAGGCTTTTACAATCTCATTGAATTTGCGGCAGAATCTCCAGTCATTGACACACTTGAGACAGAATACAGAAGGGATGAATCAGTGATGCGCTTTTTAACCACAGTACTTGACAAGCATGCTGTTGTTTACAACGAGCGCAGACGCAAGGGCGAATTCAAAAACAAGGACAGAAAACCTGTAAAGAAAGCTGAGGAGGGCGCTACCAAATGACATTAATGAACGAACCCATTAAGCGGGCGGAGATTAAACCAAAATACTGCCGCTTTAAGAAGAATGGTATCAAGTACATCGATTACAAAGATCCCGACTTCTTGCTGAAGTTTATCAACGAGCAGGGAAAGATCCTGCCTCGCAGACTTACAGGTACGAGCTTAAAGTTCCAGAAGAAGGTTGCACAAGCTGTGAAGCGTGCCCGCCATCTGGCCCTCCTTCCGTATGTAGGTGATTCTTTAAAGTAATCGTTGAATTCTAAAAGCACACGAACATGGAAGTAATATTAAAGCAAGATGTAGCAGGTCTTGGATATAAGAACGACACCGTTAAAGTAAGGCCTGGCTATGGCAACAATTATCTTATTCCAAACGGCCTGGCGTTAATTGCCAGTGATTCCAACAAAAGACTGATCTCGGAAAACGTCCGTCAGGCGTCACACAAAGCGGCGAAAGTTAAGCAGGATGCTGAAGCGCTCGCCGCCAAGATAGGCGACCTCACCGTTGAGGTCGGAACGAAGGCAGGCGAAAGCGGTAAGATCTTCGGCGCAGTAACTGCACTTCAGATCGCGGACGCCTTAAAAGCAAAAGGATTTGATGTTGACCGTAAGAAGGTTCACCTTAAGGAGACGCCTAAACAAGTCGGTACGTATTCTGCAACGCTGGATCTTCACAAGGAAGTGAAGCATGAGATCCAGATCAAGGTGGTAGCTGAATAATCGAAAGTATTAATACCCACAAGGCCGGCTTATTCATTTAAGCCGGCCTTTTTTTATTTAATCCCGCACTTAACACTCGTTTGCATAAATATTTTTAAATCGCATCTAACCAATTCGTAACCTAGATGGTATTTTAGGTTTTATCTAATCCAAACCCGGGCAATGAAAGCCACTGAACTTTTTCAGAAGTATCCCCTGGTGAACAACACCTGGGATGAAATGTATGATAAAGAGAACGTGCGCCTTCATTATCAGAACGTCTACGACTCGTTATCGCGTATCCCTCCTGACGAATTGGGGAAGAAAGAAGAACTGGCCAAGAGTTTGTTTATGAGCCAGGGGATCACCTTTACCGTTTATTCAAGCGGTGAGGGGATCGAGAAAATTTTTCCGTTTGACATAATCCCGAGGATCATAACAGCGGCTGAATGGGACTTTATCGAGAGAGGTATAAAGCAGCGCCTCAATGCGCTAAACCTTTTTCTGAAGGACGTCTATCACCAGCAATTCATTTTGAAGGACGGCATCGTCCCCGTAGATCTGATTTACTCCTGCCCTCACTACCTCCGGGAGATGCAGGGTGTCAATGTGCCGCATGACATATATGTTCACATCGCAGGCATAGATCTTATACGCGATCACGATGGCACGTTTTATGTCCTCGAGGACAATCTGCGGACGCCCTCCGGTGTTTCTTACATGATTGAGAACCGTGAGATCACCAAACGGATATTCCCGGATCTCATTCCACAAAATCATGTAAGACCCGTCACGCAATATCCGAACATCCTTTATAAAAACCTCGTAGCCCTTTCTCCCGGTCAGGTCTCCTCACCAAACGTAGTACTACTAACTCCGGGTATTTATAACTCCGCATATTTTGAACACACCACCCTTGCACGACTTATGGGAATTGAACTTGTGGAAGGGCGCGACCTTGTTGTGGAAAATCAGAAGGTCTACATGAAAACAACGGCAGGCCTACAGCAGGTCGATGTAATTTACCGACGGGTAGACGACGAGTATCTCGACCCCCTTGTGTTCAATCCGGACAGCGTGCTTGGAGTATCTGGCATTCTATCGGCATACCGCAAAGGTAATGTTGCCATCGTCAATGCCATTGGGAACGGAGTAGCCGATGACAAAGCTATTTATGTGTACGTGCCGGAAATGATACGGTACTACCTGAACGAGGAACCTATACTAAAGAACGTGCCTACCTATCAACTATCAAAACCTGACGAGCGCGATCATGTACTGAAGAATATTACCAATATGGTGGTAAAGAAGACCAATGGATCCGGGGGCTACGGTATGCTGATGGGGCATGCGGCATCCGACAAGGAGATCAACGATTACCAGCTCGAAATACAAAAAGATCCGCGGCAGTTTATCGCACAGCCGGTGATCAGCTTATCCAACGCCCCATGTTACGTTAATGGAAAAGCGCAACCCAGACGGATCGATCTGCGGCCATTCGCATTATGCGGTCCCGGCGGAATTGAAATCGTGCCCGGTGGATTGACAAGAGTTGCATTAAAGGAAGGATCGTTGGTCGTTAATTCTTCTCAGGGCGGTGGAAGCAAGGATACGTGGGTGCTTGCGCAGTAAGAGTACACTTTAATAACAAATGAAATGTTAAGCCGAGTTGCCGATTCGTTGTATTGGATGTCGCGTTACATGGAACGCACCGATAGTATCCTGCGGATGCTAAAGATCAACTATGCGTCCTCACAGGATAACCCGGAGGAATTTTCGTGGCACCCTGTACTAAAGATTTTTGGCAACCTTGAGGAGGACGAAATCCTGAAGCTCGACGACAACAGCAGAAAGGTTTTGCAATACATGGTATTGAGCCGGGAAAATCCAAATTCCGTTTATAACATGGTTACGCTGGCTCGTGAAAATGCACGTGGTGTACAGGATAACATAACGGTTGATCTATGGAAATGTCTTAACGAGTTTTATCATATCGTCCGTGGTGACCGTCTCATCTATGCCCTGGAGCATGGCGACCCAATCACCGTACTGGACACCCTTATTAAGGAATGCACTTTATACTTCGGGGTTACTGACGTCACTATGTTCAGAGGCGAAGGCCTGTGCTTTATGAGAGTTGGAAAGTACATGGAACGCGCTCTTCAGTCCGCAGAAATCCTTGATATCAAACTCAGCGATCAATCTTATGATCTCGACCGACCTACCGATGCAACTTATTGGAAATACTTATTGATGTCTATTTCCGGCTACTCGTTGTATCTCAAACGCTACCAGTCCGGTTTTGAAGCTCGAAACATCATTGACCAGGTTTTGTTCAACGTTGATTTTCCAAGGTCGGTACTTTATTCATTGAATCAGCTGCAGCGGTACTTTGACCGGCTTCGCAGTGACCGCAATATAGAAGGCTTCTCAAAAGTTCAATTCAGTATTGGAAAGCTGAAAAGCAAAGTGCAATACTCTGACGTGCAAACCGTATCTAACATCGGTCTGCACCACTACCTCAACGAGATCACCACAGACATCGATGACATCGGAAGCACATTGAACCAATACTATTTCGCCTATAGTTAAACTACTGCTATGCCAAAATTCAAGATCAGACATGTAACAAAAT
>DASVBA010000570.1:0-3485 GCA_036376095.1 Chryseolinea sp. | reverse complement strand
GGCTATTAAAGCATTTGTCATACTATTTTATTCCATCCGGATCGCCGTTTGTCAGGATCACAAACTGACCAGGTTTGAGTGCAATCTTCATAAAGTGGCGGCTTCCATCCTCGTTCTTAAGCACATGCACTTTGCCTTCAGCGCCATAACAATACCGGAAGACGGATCCCTCGGGGTTGAGATGCCGGTCAACAACAATGTACTCCTCATCAATGCTGGTGAGAGAGTCATTGTAGACGATCAACATTTCCTCGTCGTAGAGAATTCTTGAAAACGCAAGCAGGCAGTCGTGAGTGATTGGCAGCTGAAAAGTTTTTCCATCGTGTGACGTCTCACGCATATACATACGGCCGAATTTCAGAGCCGCTTTGTTTTTTCTGATGTTGGCTAAGCAGGCGACCTCCTTATAGATGAAGTTCTCCTTATTCAATGCGCTTTTTGAAGGTTCCTCAAGGCTGAACATAGCTTCACGGACGGCCCAGTCGTCATCACCAAAACCTTGAAAGCCTTGCTCTGTACCATAGTAAATGCAGGGTGTTCCCAGGGCACATAACAGAAAGCCCATTCCGGCAATGATTTGAGCTTCGGTTGCGTCATACCCGAAACGCTTTTTCGGATTTTGTCCAACCTGGTCATGGTTGTCTATGAATGTCACCAGGAATTCGCCAAACTCACCCCGCGACATTGCATTTTTTCGAAGCGACTCATAACGTTCAATCAATTTCTCAGGAGTGGATTTTCCAAGGATAACGTTGGCTAACACGTGATAGAGGGGAAAGTCGAGCACAGAATTAAGTCCATAATAAATGGCGGTGTCTTCCAGTTGCACTGAAGTCTTGGGGCCGATGTACCTATTGTACATTTCTTCAGGACCCACTAATTCACCGAAAAGAAAAAAGTTACGCTTACCGAGTTTGAAGGCATATTCACGCACATGCGAGCAAAACTGGCTTATCCACTTTTCGCCCATGTGTTTTACAGAGTCAAGGCGAAAGCCGTCAATGTCGGCCTCGCGAATCCAGTAGCAGTGAATTTTGGTGAGCAGCTCCTGAACATACAACGATTCAGGTGAGTCGTCGTTCTTAAATGATTTCAATGCCTGAAAGTCGCCTTCGCGTGCCTCGGGATACGCATCATAGTTACGCATCTGTCCCTTCCGCCAGTACAGGTCCGGATTTCTAAATTCTACCGGTACTGGTTTGTCTTCAAACCTCCATTCGCCAAAAGGAAAAGTTGCGCCGTTGTAATAATAATAGGGCTCATCATTCGGATATGACCAGTTGTCGCCTGAATGATGAAGGATGATATCCAGAAATACGCGCATGTCCATTACGTGCGCGGCATCAACAAGATCGGCCAGATCTTGTGAGGTCCCGAAACGTCGATCAACGACGGTGTAATCCTGAATTGCATAGCCATGATATGACGTTGCGTTGTTTTCAAAAACGGGACTCAACCACAATGACGTGCAACCCAGGTCCTTGATGTAGCCAAGGTTGTTTTGTATTCCCTTAAGTGTTCCCCCACATGTTTTTTTAAGTTCTTCTTCTGTTCCGAAACCTTTGGTTCTGCCCGTGGATTCCAACGGACTTCGCGCATTGTTGTCGTGAAAGCGATCGACGATGAGAAAGTAAATAAATTCTTCACGCCATTCCCGCGCACCGTTTTTCCAGTATGTCTTGCCTGGCTTGGGTGTAAGATCAAGATCGTTGATGGACAGAGGTGTCATTGGTAATGTCGGTGATCATGTTAGGTTGTACCGCGGTATCGACTGTCTTTGCTCGATCGATGCAGCGAGAGCTTTTCTTTCGGCACGCTTTTTTTGTCACCATAACCCTAATATGCTTTGGCGCCGAATATTGTAATGCAGGAATTATCAGGTTCACAGATGATCTTTATCAGGATGGGGATCCATGAATCCAAACGACATACGATCGGGTTGACTTTAATCATTTTTCTAAACGACAATCGTCATCACGATATATCCCTGACTGAGTCATATTTAAGTTGATCAAAAGGAAGATGCGGGGAACGAAGTAAGGCGTTGAATGAGTTATCAATTGGAGAAGGAGTACTAAAACGAACGATAAACTATTTTGACCATGAAAAGCAAGGTAAAATCCGGAACAACAAGACAGCGGGAGATGGAGTCGGAAACAGATCCAGTGGTGCCGCAGCGAGAACTGTGGACTTCATTCTATTCGGTTGCTCAACACTGGCAATCGGACGTCAGGTTCTTTGAAGATGAGCTCGTTTTTTTTCGGTTGTTGATCGATAAAAATTTGTCCCTGCTTATCGAAGAAAGTAACATTGAACAGACCAGGAAGATGGCCGCGCACGTGACAAACCTTGAAAAGGATAGAGTTGCCTTGACCGACCAGATATCAAAGCATGTAAAGCACATTGCTGCGTTGATCGAAAATCCTTTTGCGCAGGATGCCGGTCAATTTAAGGATGAGCATGCTAAGCTTGAAATCGCATTCGCGGACTTCGTGAAAAAATTCCGTTCCGTGAAAAGTGAAGTCTTCAAGCTTAATGAGCAGGTCGTTCATTCTGACAAGGTCAAGCGGTTGATTGGCCGGTTATGATCCTGGGCGGCGTTATTGCGTTAAAAAGATATGATGATTCTGGTAGGAGGACTTCCAGGTTCTGGTAAATCCTATTTTGCCAAGAGGCTTTCCGCAAAACTTGACGCGGTTTGGTTAAGTAGCGACGCAGTACGCAAGTCTCTAAAGGCGAGTGGCAAATATGCTCTCGATGACCGAATGCTCGTATATAAAGAACTCGGCAGACTTGCAGAACTGCACCACAACAACGCCAGAGATGTGATTGTCGATGCTACTTTCTCTCTTCAACAAATGCGAAACCTGTTTGTTTCCCTGGCCGACAAGTTATCGATACCCTTGCATTTTATCTGGATTCATGCGAATGAATCACTGATCAAAGACAGGCTGCAGCGGCCGCGTGAAGACAGTGAAGCGGATTTTGCTGTATACCAAAAGCTCCGTGACCAGTTTGAGCCCATAAAGCTTTCTTTTCTGAAAATAGAATCAACCGACGATAACATCGCGTCGATGGTGCAGCTTGCTGAACGTTATCTTAAGGGTGATGAACGAAAGTGACGTTATATCGCTAGCGAAGGAGGGAGTGTACAAAGGCAATAAACTGAAGGGCCGGGTCGAGGAGACTCACATATCGTGGATCGTCCTCGGTAAACGAGTTGTTTTTAAAATCAAGAAACCAATCAAACTTTCGTTTCTCGATTTTTCCACCCTTTCAAAAAGAAAACAGATGTGTTATAACGAACTCAGGCTTAATGCACGATTCACGGATATTTACCAGGCTGTTGTTCCCCTCCGGCGTGTCCACGCAAGATTTATTGTAGGCGGTGGAGCCGGAAAGATTGTCGACTATGCTGTTCAGTCCCGAAGGCTTCAAACGTCACGGCGAATGGACCATGTCCTGAAAAGAAAGGAGGTGACTCC
>DASVBA010000393.1:0-3914 GCA_036376095.1 Chryseolinea sp. | reverse complement strand
ATGGACATCGCTAACTGGAAGAACAGTTTTAATGACCCTGAAAATACAACGGGTGAAGAACACATTCGTACCGCTTGGGGATATATCCCGGCCGTTGAGTATTTCCCCTGGAGCGATTTGAACATCAAGTTTTTTGCTAACTGGGTTGGACGGGTGTATAAGTACTCTGACTACGCAAAAGATCGTTTTAATGTATCGGATTACAACACGGGCAGGTTTACCATAGGATTTATTACACCTCTGGCTATCCTTTAATTGAGACATGTTAGAACTATGTGGCTGAAAGGTACTACTACCTTCAGCCATTTGTTTTGTTCTGGTGGAAGATGATTAATCGTATGCTGATGAGGGTTTGTGTCACTCCATTTGTCGGGTTGTTATTACTGACGGGGCTGGTATTTCCATTATTTTCCTATGCCCAGGAAAAGGAATATATACCTGATGGCACGCAGGGCGAGCAACTTGAAGTGTTGCAAGCCGATACCGTACCATCAAAATGGAAGGACAAGCGTTGGCGTTTATTCCCCGGAAAATTTTCGACTTTTAAGTTCGGCGGTGGATTCCTGTATGAGTTCGCCGGCTACTCACAAGACGCTGAAAGCAAAGCGCAGATGGATTCACTAGGCACCCCGTTGGAACCTGCCTTTGCTGTACGGGACTTCAGAATTACGCTGAGCGGCCAGCTTAAAACAAAAAGAACGATCAGTTGGAAAGCAGGATTTATGTACGATGACGCAAGCCGCGCTTGGTTTGTACGGGAAACAGGGGTAATGATCGGAGTTCCGAAGTTGTGGGGTAGCATATTTGTCGGGCGGACGAAGGAAGGTTTTTCACTTAATAAGGTAATGGTTGGGTATGCCGGATGGACTATGGAGCGTCAAATGGCATTGGACGTGATCCCAATTCTTGCCGACGGGGTGAAGTGGCTCGCTTTCCTGCCGAAGCAACGCATTTGGTGGAATGTCGGAATATTTACGGATTGGCTTTCGGAAGGTCAGTCATTCTCTACCTACAAGTGGCAAACGGCTGGAAGATTTGGTTGGCTGCCTGTTTACTCACCAGACGACGGTGTTGTCGTTCATGTTGGGGTAAGTTACCGATATGGCCAGACGAAGGGTGGTGAAATAAGAGTACGGTCCAGACCTGAGGCAGATCCGGCACCGCAATTTATTGATACGGGAAAGTTTCCAGCGGACTATTCCAATCAAATCGGTGGTGAAGCCTACTATCGATCCGGTCCTTTTATGGCAGGTTCCGAGGTTTATATGCACCGTTTTCATTCCCTGGAAGCAGACGATCCTGTATTTGTTGGAGGCGACATTGTGATTAGTTACTTCTTAACAGGCGAAACACGGCCATACAATACCGCTACCGGAATCTTTGGATTTGTGCCGATAAAAAAATCTGTTTTCAAAGGAGGCCCGGGAGCGTGGGAGATGTTGTTTAGATATTCAACGCTCGAACTGAATGGAGGTGCAATTCAAGGCGGCAAATTTTGGAGAATAACTCCGATGGTAAACTGGTATCTGTCAAAGGATGTAAGGCTTGCGCTGGTGTATGGTTATGGAATATTAGATCGATTTAATATGACTGGAGCCACTCAATTCTTCCAGGCGCGCATACAGTTAACATTGATGTAGATCTATCCCCCTGTTGAAATCTTAATGACGAGTAAATTTTATTACTTTGATGTATTACACGGAAAAGTGAAGGAATGGGAGAAATCACACAACGAATGATTCCGGGAAGGTACTTGAACAAATGGTTAGCCTGCTTTATCCTATACTTAATGTTTTCCTTATCTCTTTTAGCGCAGTCACACGAACAATTATGGTTGGAATACCAGGTCGATTACCCCTATCCAAACGGGCTTATCCTGGAAAACACAGCTGCCTATCAAACGGTGTTGACGAAAGACGACAAATGGAGAAGTTTTAGTTTGAGTCCCACCGTTGAATACACGCTATTCACCTGGCTCGACCTCACCGCCGAGATACCATTCGCCTATACGTTTCAAAAGGAAGGAACTAATTCGTTTGAGATATCGCCGATCGTGGGAACCCGATTTCATATTACACAAAACAGACGGATGAATGCCCGGTTTCTCGCCAGGTATCAACAGCGATCGTTCCTGCAGATTGAAGCAGACGACTGGGATGTCAGCAATCGCGTTCGATTAAAAGGTGAGCTATGGATAACGATCAATGGTCCCAATTTATTTGCCGACAAGCTTTGGTATGCCCTTGTTGACTACGAAGAGTTTGTGGTGCTCGATCAACAGCTGGATGAACGTTACGCAAACCGCCGTCGGGGGAGGGTAGGAGTTGGTTATCGCCTGAACTATAAACATCGGTTCGAACTGATCTATACCTGGCAATCTTCCCGCAATGAAATTGATGGGGAATTTATCAGCAATGACCATGTTATCCAGCTTCGATATAAAATGTATCTGAACCCTGCAAAACCTTCATCAGCCGAACCATGAAAATTGATTCATTTGATCAGCGCCGCATCTTTCGAAATCAGAGGCCCTCTAGGACGCCAGGACTGCGTCAGGTATGGTCGGTTTGCTTTTTTAAACGGGCACGCCGCATTGACAGATATATGTCTATTGCCGCCAATAGTTCGCAGGTTGCTTTCATCGCTGATAATAGTCAGTCCCATTTATCGTCATTTATGATGTTCATCGAGATATTGGAATCTGCCGTCAGTGTATTTCGGAATAGGACAACAATCTATGTCGTATTGAAGTCCTTCTGCTATCTTATCGCCGTTCTATTGGCGTCTGGTACTATTGTTTCATGTACTAAAATTGCACCGCCTGCTCCGGAACGGACGACGCTTGATTCAACGCTCACCCTACCGGGCTCTGAATTGATCGTTCCAATCTACCATCCAATACAAGAATTGGAGGACATGGCGAATGAAAAATTAGGTGCTGAAAAGATCATTGAAGCAAAACTAGCAATAAGCGAAAAGGAAGACAGTCTGTTTTTATCCATTTCACGGTTCCAGCCGCTTAAACTTGAATACGATGGGGACCATGGGATCACCTATACGCTCCCCGTTCAGATTGTAGGTTTTATTGACAGCAAGGTTATCGGTATAAAGATAAAAAACAAAGAGGCCGTTACCGCCAGAGTAACCATAACGCTTTTTTCTGATTTGTACCTGGATAACGATTGGAATTTGGTGACTAAAACCGAGCTCAGGGAAATCACGTGGGTGGAAGAACCAAAGATCAAAATAGCGGGAATTAAGTTCAATCTGAAACCTGCAATTCAAAAAGCGCTGGAGAAAAACAAACAAAAGATTGTTGATAAGCTGGACGCGTCGGCGAAAGATATGATCAAGATCCGCCAGTCTATAGAGAAATTGTGGGGCGATATCCAAAAACCTATCCGGATCAACAAAAAGGTCGTACCGGTGTGGCTAAAGGCAGATGCAACCGACATCGATGGCAGGTTGTTTAGCCGGTCCAGGGATACGTTGATGATTGAAGCCAGGCTCAACGCTACACTGCGAACTGTTCTTGATTCAACTTTAGTTGTGGGCACGCCAGGGCCTTTACCGCAGTTGAAAAGGAAGGTGGACAAGGATCCCGGGCTGTCGGCGTATGCAATGGTCAACTTGCCTTTTGCCACACTTAATAAGGTTGTTTCGCAAGTGACGGATACGATGAAATTTAAATTCAAGGGACATTCCGTTCACATTCAGTCCAGCGAAATTTATGGAACAAAGGAAGGACTTGCTATACGAATATCACTGCGTGGTGATGTTAAGGCCGATGTATTTCTAAAAGGAACCATTGGATTCGATTCGTTGGAGAAGAAAGTAGTCATTGAAAATTTCGGCTTTGATCTGAACTCGGAGCAAAGCCTGTTGAGCGCAGCAGATTGGTTTGCGCATGACGT
>DASVBA010000390.1:0-3153 GCA_036376095.1 Chryseolinea sp. | reverse complement strand
CGAAAGGTCTTGCAGTCTTTGCGTCCAACCTTCTCGGTCACTGCGCAAAAGCCACAGGTGATTTCCTTTATTTCTGATCCCTCCTTCGCTCATTGACCATTGATCGTGCCGCATCTAATTGCCCCATTTCCAGCCTGATTTTTAGGATATTTCCGCCAAGCGCCCGCTGAGTGCCCATTGATAGAAATTTAACTGTCCATTTATGGGCACTTCGATGCAACATTTCGGGACTGCATCAATAACTTTGAATGACCTTATCCATTATGGCAAAATCTCCGGGTAATATCCTGATTGTAGATGACGATGAGCTGGTTCTCTTGTCTATAAAGCTATTGCTTGAGCCTCATTTCAAGAGTGTAGTAACTGCTAACAATCCGGAGCGAATTCCTTCACTGCTGGATCGCGGCGATGTAGATGTTGTACTATTAGATATGAACTTCAGACTTGGCGACACCACAGGTAACCAGGGAATGTTTTGGTTGAAGAAAGTAATAGCACTATCGCCCGAGACTCAGGTTATCCTCATGACGGCGTTCGCCGACATTTCCATCGCCGTCGAATCCATCCGCGAAGGCGCTCTCGACTTTATTGTGAAACCCTGGGAAAATGAGAAGCTGATAACCACGGTAAAAACTGCCAACACCGTAAGTCTGGAAAAGAAAAAGGTGAAGACGTTGAAGTCGCAGCAGAGGTCTTTGGTGTCGGCACTGAATCAGCAACACGATCCGATGATCGGTGAGTCCGGTGCCATGTCGCTCATCCGAAAAACTATTGAGAAGGTGGCGCCTACAGAAGCCGAGGTTTTAATAAACGGACAAAATGGTACCGGGAAAGAAGTGATAGCGCGCGAGCTACACCGGCAGTCAAAACGGGCGGATGGTATTTTTATGTCCGTAGACCTTGGATCTTTAAGCGAGACACTTTTTGAAAGCGAACTTTTCGGTCATAAGAAAGGTGCATTTACCGATGCGAAAGAGGATCGCATCGGACGCTTTGAAGCAGCTGCAGGAGGAACAATTTTTCTTGATGAGATCGGTAATCTTCCCCTCGCTTTACAGGCAAAGCTATTGACGGTGCTTCAACATAAAAAGATTGTGAGGCTTGGTTCTAACGAGTCAATTGATCTCGACGTGCGTGTGATAAGTGCAACGAACCGCGAACTTCGGAAAATGGTGGCCGAAGGCACATTCAGGGAAGATCTATTATACAGGATAAATACAGTTGAACTGACGGTGCCGTCACTCCACGACCGCGCTGATGATATACCCGCGCTCGCCAATTACTATACAGATAAATTCCGGCATAAGTATCAGAAGCCCTTTTTGAAAGTTCCGCAGCCGGTCGTTGAGCAGTTGCAGAAATACCGGTGGCCAGGCAACATCAGAGAACTTCAGCACGCCATCGAACGGGCAGTCATCATGAGCGAGGGAGAAGTACTTTCAATTGACGATTTTGGAACACTTTTACCTAACCATTCGGAAGGATTTGACTTTAATTACTTAAACCTGGAAAAACTGGAAGCATGGGCTATTCGCAAGACAATTGCCAAGCATAAAGGCAATATCAGTCACGCGGCAGATGAACTCGGATTGTCCAGGGGTGCACTGTATCGGAGAATGGAAACATATGGCATTTAGGAATTTCAGGTTGCAACTTTTTCTTCGGGTGATTATCCTCACCGCGATCATAACTGTCCTTTCGTGGTGTCTTGTTCATGAGCTATACCTGCGATCGATCTACATAGGTGTGGCGGCAATTGTTTCAATCGTTGAGTTGATGTGGTATATGGATCGGGTATATCGCGATGTCACGGGTTTTATGAAAACTCTTCTTCAACGCGATTTTACCGCCCACTATGAACTCTCAGGCCGCGGTAAAAAGATCGATGCGCTGTATGAAACATTCAACAACATTTCCGAAATGTTCAAACAGATAAGCGCGGAAAAAGAGATCCAACACAAATATTTGGAAATGCTTGTGGAGCACGTTCGGGTAGGTATCCTCAGTATAGACGCCGATGAAAAAGTCCATCTCGTTAATCAGGCACTGCGGGATTTATTGAAAAGGAACATCGTGACGAGTTTGAAGATGCTTGAGTCAGCCGATGGATTATTGGCAAAAACTATTCGCGAACTACATGCCGGTGAAACACGATTGGTTAAAGTGAACATCGGCAATGAATTGTTGCAGCTTTCTGTTCATGCCTCGGAATTCAAACTCGATGGCCGTTATTTCAAACTCATTTCAATGCAGAATATAAAAAATGAGTTGGATGTGCGTGAAATGGAATCCTGGCAAAAACTTATCAGGGTGCTTAGTCACGAAATAATGAATTCAGTTTCGCCAATTTCTTCGTTAGGAGATACTCTTCACAAGCTGATCCGGCAAAATCAACAAACCCTGTCTGACGCAGATACAACATTGTTCGATTCACTGGATAAAGGACTTGAAGCTATTAAGGTAAGAAGTGAGGGCCTCTTCAATTTTACGCAGACCTATCGCAAGCTGACACACGTTCCGACGCCATCGCTTAAAAAAGTAGGCCTTAACGAAATCCTTGACCGTGTCCGGACCTTGCTCGCACCGAAAATTGCAGAAAACAAAGTGATACTGACGATATCAAATGTGAATGTTGAGATGATAGCAGACCCGGTCCTGATGGAACACGTTTTTATAAACCTGTTGTTAAATGCCTTCGAAGCAACCCGCAGCCGGGACGTTGCAAAAGTGGATATCTATACCACTTCAATCCAAAAAGGCCCGCTAAATATTCACGTCGTCGATAATGGCGATGGCATGGACGAAGCCACGATGGAGAAAATCTTCATTCCGTTTTTCACGACAAAAAAGAATGGCTCCGGGATCGGACTGGCACTGACAAAACAAATACTTCATCTTCACCAGGCAGACATACTCTTAAAGAGTGAAGTCGGAAAAGGAACGGAATTTACTATAGTTATGTAACTGCCACTCACCACTCACCACTCACCACTTACCACTAACTACTTCACAGGATCATGTTCCCGGCGCCGGATCCGTTCACTTTCAGAATAATGAACTTCCATCTCCTTTCCATGGAGCTTGAGGATCTCGCGTAATTTTTCCTCCATCGCTTGCTGGGCTTTGATAACAAACTCCGCTTGTTGCGCGTAT
>DASVBA010000376.1:0-2658 GCA_036376095.1 Chryseolinea sp. | reverse complement strand
ATACGCGGGATTGGGAGTTACTGGAGGAGTAACAGATTCTCTCAGTTCAACAATATAATCTTTGCCATACAAGTCAACGTCGCCTACGATCTGCATCGTTATTTTTTTGCTTTCATCCTTAGATACCAGGATAACGGCAACATCCTGTGTTTCAGTTTTACTTACGGCAATCTGCAGGATAAATGTAAAATCATCATCTTCCTTCTTTGTTACCACTTTTATGAAATCAACTTTACCATCTAAATCCAGATCCAGATTATTGATTCCCGTTTTTTCGAGATTTAACGATTTTTCAAATTCTTCAATCGTCTTTGACTTTTGAAAAAGATCCAGGACAGCATAAAGATCAAGGTTGTCTCCAGGCAGACCCAATAATGTCGAATCGCTCGCAGTCTGCGAAAAGGCAGTCAGGTTGAACAAACTCATTGCTACTACCAGACAGGAGAAAACAGTTTTTTTCATAACAGGGGAATCCTTAATGATTTCATAGACAAGTTATGAAATATATGGCACCCAACGGGTATTTTTTTACGGTTAAGAACATGCTTTTCGTCATCTATTACTTTCCTGGTTGGATAATTGTCCGCACCGGCTATTTAAGAAGTAAATAGTTTTCCGTTGTGCAATTATTAGCCGACATTTTTGAAACTGCGGAAGAAATGCATTTCTCGCAGAAATCGCAGATTGAAATGCACGCTGATCACGCAGTTACTTCGCCGAAAATCTGCGTGCCCTCAATCTGCGAAAATCAGCGGAGAAGAGTTTGACGTAACGGAAGCGCTGGGATCAGCGTAAGGCACCAGAGCGATACATTTATTGCATTCTGTTTCGTTGAATAAGCTTTCTGATCATTGACCAACGGGCTCCATTCCTTTAATTTTGATTGTGTTCTTCGCATCCGGTGTACAAAGAAATCGGATTAGTGCGTTCGCAACCTCCGCCTGTTTTGAATTGGTTGTAATGGCTGCAGTAAAGATAAACGTGGTTTGAATTTCCTCTGGTAGCGGGCCAACGATGTCAATACCAGGAACAGCCAACAGCTCCTGCATTTGATGCAGTGCAATCTCTGCTTTTCCAGTCGCAACAAGATAACCTGGCATTGCCTTTTCATTTTCTGGACTATCGGATAATACTAACTTGGATTTTATTGCTTCACCGATACCAAGCCGTTCAAACATCCTGACAAGATACTCTCCACTTGCGCCGCCCCGGGCCGGATCGGGACAGGCAATGGTCTTTGCATTCAGCATCGCCTGTTTGAATGCTGTTGGGGAGGATATATCGGGCTTGGCTGCACCTTTGAGGACGGCTACACCTACGCGAGCCATCGCAATGTTCGTTAAGGAACTTTCCACTACTTTTTTAGCTGCGACGAGATGTTCGAGAGCGGAACGGAAAATAATAACGATGTCAACGGTCTTGTCGCTATCAACCCCTTTCACTATTTCACCGCTGCTATTGAAAGTAATTGCTACGCGATAATTTGTTGCCTTCTCAAACTTAGGCACGAGATCCAACATCACTTGGCGCATGCCAACGGCACAACGAATCGTCAGATCTGCACTGTCGGCAGGGACTGTTGCGTTCATGGTACTACTTGTTGTTGGATTGTCCGGCCGCTGTGAACGTTTCTCCGAAACAATGGTGCTATTGGCCGTTGTCGAGCAGGACCACACGGATAAAACGATCACTACTTTATTAATACATTTAAGTTTCATCCCGCTCAACCGGATTTGGTCTAATGAGAGAAGAAGATCAGCACAGTCAATTGCTTCGATTTCAGCAAATCTTAAGCCATCACGCGTAGTTCTGATTACGTATCAGTAGTTCTAAGTCTGTAAAAATTTTTATTTCTTAAATTTTCCAAAAACCGGTTGCCCTGGTACAGCTCCTGTTACAGTTTTTCCATTCATTAATACAAACGTACCGTTCACCATTACATACTCAATACCCGCTGAAAACGCCAGTCCTTTTTCGAATGTTGCTTTGTCAATGATTGTGTCGGGATTAAAGATGGTTATATCCGCATCGGCGCCAATTTGTATCCTTCCTTTAAAACGCATCATAGGAGCAATGTTTTCGAGGCGTTTTGCAGGAAGCAGCGTCATCTTTTCGAGCGCTGTATTCAAATCAACTACTTTTTCTTCCCGTACATATTTGCCCAATACTCTTGAAAATGTTCCGGCTGTTCTTGGATGTGCCAGTGGTGCGTAAGGCATGCCATCAGATGCAATCATCACTCCTGGTGCGGCAATGCCGGCCCTTATCCATTCAGGTTTCATCATGTGCATGATCACCACTCCGCCCGTTTTGCGATAGAGATCAAATTTTTCCTTTGTAAGTCGTTCGCCAGTTTCAACCCATTGCAGGTCTTCAAAGCTTATACCCAGTCTCTGTTGCCAGCCCTCGGTGAACATGGCACTTTGAAGCCGTGTTGAGGCTGCGGTATAGGAGTATAATTCTGTCGTGATATCAAAGTTGCTTTGCTTTGCTGCGTTTACCATGTCAAGCGCCATTTGAATACTACCCAATGACATGCTGTTGATGTGAACAATGTGCAGCGGTGCATGAGTGAGCATTGCATCGGCTATTACTTCTTGTATCGAAATGATGTTAGGTTGTCTCACGTGAGTAAATACCAGGATATTCAATTCGCCA
>DASVBA010000369.1:0-2369 GCA_036376095.1 Chryseolinea sp. | reverse complement strand
CATTCTGCGGATACCGCCTCAAATAATCATCGATATCCTTGGGTACATCGCCTTTCATCATGATATTTTCGTTAGTCTATTTCTCTAAAATTCCCTTCAATCTCAAAAGACTTGCCTCCATGTCTTTTCCTAAAAGTTTATCGAAATTTATAAAAAGCATCATCACATTCATCGGGTATTTCATTGAGCTGGAAAATTCCCATTTTACCCGGGTCTGATTTTCACCGATGTCCGAAGTGGTCATCAACGCCTGCGATACATTCTTGAATGGTCTCTCGAAACGGATTTCCGTTCCAATCTGCGACCCATCCACAATTCGTTTGATCTCCTGCTCGCCTTTTCCGGTATTCTTATCGTTGCTATCCCACGCATAGACAAACCCCGGCGTTCCATCCGTACCGGCATAGGTTTTTTTCATATTCGGATCGCTCATCACCCACTTGCTGTAAAAATCCTGGTTCTTTAGAAACCTGACATAATGGAATACGTCATTTTTTGCTCTCTTGATCACGGCTTCTCTCTCAATCGTGTAACCGTTCCTGGTAAACAGGGCGAGGATCAGCAAAAGAGCCACAAGCCCAATTGCAACCAGTAGGATTGTTATAACTACGTTCATTTGAATACTATTTAGCTTAAGTACAAAGCCTTATTTTTGATTACGCTTTTCATCGAAGCTCACCATCCACTGGACACCAAACTTATCAGTACACATCCCAAAATAGGCACCCCAAAACATTTTGCCCAGCGGCACTTCTATTTTTCCACCTTGCGACAGCCCGTTGAATATCTTACGTGTTTCATCTTCGCTCTCGGTACTCACAGAGATGTGGAAATTGTTTCCCACCGTTAACTTATGTCCTTTTGATTCCAGCGCATCGGTGGCCATAAGCATCATGTTCTTGCCTACAGACATTGAGATATGCATGATCTTGTTTCCGTCGGCAGGCGGGATCTCACCTGCTTCCGGAGTTTCATTGAATCGCTGGATCATTACGATCTCTCCGCCTAAAACTGATTTGTAATAATTGAAGGCTTCTTCAGCGTTCCCGTTGAAGTTGAGATAAATGTTGAAGGTCGTCATGCTGTATTGTTGTTTGCTAGATTCAAATGTATCAACAGCTTTTTAAAGTACCGGGTTGTGAACACGACATTTTTCCGGGCTGCTTCCGACTACTGGGAATGTTATCGCGTTGCTAGTTCCTTTTAGAATCTTCGTCCTACCGTCAAACCCAACACTCAACTAACTTCCGCCTTATACCCCATATACCCTATACCTTATACCCTATGCGGACAGTCGTCCTGTAAAACTTCGGCGTAAAATCCGAACCGGTTCAACATATCTATCAGGCGGTAAGTATTTACATTACCCGTTACATTCTTGACGCGAAGGATCCTATCACAATCTTGCAGGTCAAAATTCGCTTCATATCCGTAAAAGATACGCTGAATGTGTTCCACCAATATATCAGCGTACTTTGGCTCGTCAACGTCGGTCTTAAAAACTTCGATCATAAAATTGTTACAGTCGTTTAATATCTTCAACCAGTTCTGGCAGCCCTCGGCCAAACAGATGGCCGCGATTCTCAAATTCGCGAACGGTCGCATTGGGCAACTCATTAGCAAAATATCTAACGTGTGATATTGGTACTACTTCATCATCGCTGCTATGGTAGAGAAAGATCCCACGGATCGGAGGCAGCTTTGAAGAAAAATTCCGTTTCAAAACATACTCTTTAACTTCCCAATCCTTTTTGCCCCAATAGACCGCGCCGATGAGAAACAATCCCGCTATACGTTGTTGCAGCCTTTCTTCGGACAAATACTTCAAGAGGACAGACGCACCCAATGAATGGCCCACAAGGATCAACTCATCCTCCATGAACGCAAGCTCTTTCTTAAGCGTCGCCCTCCAATCAACGTAGTGCGGGTTCTCAGGATCAGGCATGTCCGGAAGAGATATTCGATAACCGGTCCCAAGAGCATCAATCAGATACCTCACGAGGTAGTCGCTACCTTCATGATGTCCCTGGGGACCTGCACTGTGAACAAACAGGATCTCTTTCTTCATCGCGTCTGTGCCAATCTCACCATACATAACATTTCGTTGTTGTCTTTGTACCATTCAATACACGGTCCGGTTGGAGTTCCCTGAATAGAGTTGAACAATCGTTCGAAAACGTGTTTGATTAAATTCGTTTTCTTGCGCCAATCCCACACCGCTTCAGTCACGTAGTAACCTTTTTTTATGGTGTACCTGTCACATTCGTATTTTTCCGCTTCGCCATGTTCTTTTTCCAATGCAGTAGCCAGATAAACAACTTTGTTTTCCGAATCGCGAAAACTTATGCCGTAATAATCTCTTCCGAATC
>DASVBA010000362.1:0-4367 GCA_036376095.1 Chryseolinea sp. | reverse complement strand
TAATGTATCCGATCCGGTGGATGTTTCGATCCCACTGATAGAAATTGAATTCGTGGGCAGGGCAAGCGTCATAGAAGGATCTCCAAGCAAAGAAAAGTTCCGGTTGGAGACTCCGCTCATACTTGAGTTCTTCGTTCTTTTGAACACTTCTCCCAATGGAATGTACTTACCCTGCTCGCGTTCGAACAATGAGCTGTAGAATTCCTGGTTCAACAGAAAATTCGTGGGTGAGTTTACCGGCCGCGCCGTTGTGACTAATCCGATAGTTCCTCCCTTGGGCTGAATGACAGTAAGCTCGGCACTGGAAACAACGGCGGGATCGTCTTGTCGGCCGAATTCACAGGTAGCGGTCACCATGAAGGGATAACTTTCATTTTCAAGTGCGGTGATATCGTCAACGGTAAATACCCGCTCATCCGCAAGCAGTTTTTCACTTCCATGACCGGTATAGTTAATAACAACTGAACCACGATCGAACCAGCTGGCAATGTCTCTGTTAGCTTCCGGAATAACTTCGCCGTTGGGCTTAACGGTTTTTGTGTACGTTCCGAGGAATATCTTTTTTGTGTCGAATGACCCGTGTACCTCTTCAATTGACTCGGCCATTATATTGGCTTGATTCTGATGGGTGCTCGTAAATCCATCTGAAGTGCTTCCATCATCAGCAACAAACACAACATCTTTTCTCCAGCTTCCATAATTTTTCTTGTTTGAATCGTAGTCGATTATCTTGTCGACTACATTCTTTGCTTCCTCAGTTGTTTTTACGGGAAGCCGGCCGACACCGATCTCGAGCGTATGGTTTTCAATCGGACCTTCGCCCCAGTTACCTTCGTGGTTTTCCAGAAATGCGAAGTAATCATCAGAAGAGTATGTCTCCAGTGGAGCCAGGGAGTTTCTTGATTCATAGGTAGGAACAAAGTTGGTATTGTTCGGCATCCGGTCTTTATAGTCGTATGATCCTTTGCCTACGATCAATAATGCTTTCAATACTCCTGGATTCTTGTCGTACATGTGTTTAACAAAATCGCGTATCGCTGTCACATCCTGCCGCCCCGATGAAAACTCATTGTAGATCTCTTCAGGAGTAACCACAGCCGTCGACCAGCCGCTATAGGTTTGCCGGTGACTTGCCAAACGTCCGGCTTCCCCTTTAAAAGCTGGATTAGCTACGACGATAAGGTTTACCGGGCTGATGCCATGAAGATTTTGATTCAGTACGTATCCGATCAGCTCCGGGGATGGCACGCTTGTGTTGAAAACGACAAACTCCCGGAGTACATCGCTTGTAGTTGAGAACGTTGCGGTTTCGGATTGCAGGTTAAATGATTGACTCTTTATATCTGATGTATTTGTTATGTCCCAGATCGAGCAATTCTCATTAACACCACCCACCACGTATTGTGAAATGGGATGGTCAAGACTTGAAGAAGCAGTGAATATTGTTTGATCGCCGTAAAGAGCGAGGTGCCTTGAGAAATTTATAAGGAGGAAATCCAGAAATCCAACCGACTTGCCCGAGCTTGCTTTCACATATTGGTACTGAACTTCTTGCGTGGATGATGCAGGCGCACTAACCGTATTTGCATCAATGGTGATCGTATCGCGCTTATGTCTTCCTTTGATGCTGTACTGAGTATTTGAGATGGTGGGTACAACCTGCTCGCCGATTGGCGCTTTGTTAAATAACAATTTAAAAGAAGAACCATTGAACGATTGGGCCATTACATCAGACACGATCTTGATCGATGAGTTTTCAAGCACGCCGCTTACATCGAATCGATAGGCATAGCTGGTAACAAGATCATAACGTTCACCAAACCATTCACGGCCCGATTGCAGCTCATTGTATTCGTCAGCCTCATGATAGACGTAGTCGTCGAAATGCTGAATGACTGGAAAAGTCCCTTGTATGTTTTCTGATTCGGCGATCCTTTTGCCGTTGTCGGATGACACCGTGACGAAGTAGAAGTTCTTGTCGCTGTAAAGATTGCTCTGGTAGGAGAATATTTTTCGATTTAAGTCGTAACGGACGTTGTCTGGTCCTTCGGCAAAGAACAGGATATAGTCGTCTTTGTCAAAAACACCATCGCTCTCACCACTAACAATGATAGCGTTCTCCACGAGGCCCACTGGCCTGGCCTCGCTGTTACGCTGAGGTAGCATACCCCCACCCTGTCCGTAAATCCTGATTTTGCGAGGGTCGGAAGCCGGGTCGAACCCCATTTTTTTTAATTGGTCGTAGGTGATCTTGTAAACCCCTCTGTTTTCGACCGCGACCTTGTACCAAGGGCCAGAGTTCAGTACGGAAGACTGGCCACCACATAACAAGGCCGCGAGGCTCAAATAGCCCGCTCCCAACAATCGTATGGCGGAAAAAGATGGCAAAATCAGTAGATTCTAGCGCGAAATTAGCTCCTTATTTCGAAAACACCCGGACACCTAACGAGCCGGCGACGTACAAAAGTATGATCAGGGGTATGGCGGCAAACTGCATGACCGCCAGCAATAATACCGAAAGGAGCAGGAAAGTAAACCTGACCTTGTTATCGGCCCAGGTGAAGTTTTTGAATTTCAGGGCGAACAGCTCAAAACGGGAGACCAGCAGTCCTGAAAAGATGATCGTAATAATGGTGAGCACCACGGGGCTGAATAAAAAATCGAAGAACGGATAGTCCAGAAACGGAAGTGCAGTAATGAACAATGCATTCGCCGGTGTAGGCAGTCCTCTGAAAGAATCCGATTGGGTTTCGTCAATGTTAAAGATGGCAAGGCGAAGCGCTGAACAAACTGCGATCAGGAGTGCTACGTACGGCAGATATTCAAATGGCGATTCGAATTGCAGGAGTTTATACATAAATAGAGAGGGAAGCGCGCCAAAGCTTACCATGTCCGCCATTGAATCGAGCTCTTTCCCAATCGGGGAAGAGACCTTTAACAATCGGGCAGCGAAACCGTCAAAGAAATCAAAAATGCATGCCGCCCAAACAAAGTAAGCAGTTTCGAGGTGAGGATCTTCCCAAAGAAAAATAAGTCCGAGGCAACCGCAGAGAAGATTGCAGCAGGTCAAAAAGTTAGGAAGGTGTTTGATCATGAAAGCTTAGTTCGACGTAAGAGCACAAAACGGGTTGGTGGCCTTTTCAAATCCGATCGTTGTAGTTGGACCGTGACCTGGATACACCACGACATCGTCGGGTAAAGTAAAAAGTTTTTCGTGAATGCTGTTGATAAGCGTGTCAAAATTACCGCCGGGTAAATCTGTCCTTCCAATGCTATTCTTAAACAACACATCGCCGCCAATCACCACTTTTTCTTTCTCGTTGTAAAATGCCACATGTCCCGGGGAATGACCCGGTACAAAAAGTATTTTGAATTGCTGATTGCCGAAAGTAACGGTATTGCCTCCTTCGAGGTAACCATCCACGGATGCTTCCTGATACATCGGGAATCCATAATTGCCCGCATAAACTTTCACGGCACGCATGACGGGCTCGTCGACCTTGTGAATATATAGCTTGACCTTGAATCGCTCTTTAATAAAACTGTTGCCCAGCACGTGATCAATGTGTCCGTGCGTGTTCAGCAGCTTAGTGACCTTCAGCCGATTGCTTTCGATAAATTCTTCCAGCTCAGCCTTTTCATCTACCTCGTAACAACCCGGATCAACGATCACGGCTTCACGCGTGTCATCGTACAGCACATACGTGTTTTCCTGAAATGGATTGAAGGTGAATTCCTTGATGTTCAGCATGCCTGATTTTTTTCAAAAGTAAAGCGAATTTTTGGTAACGAGACAATGGAAGTCGTTAATCGTTTTCCGTTAATCGTGGGCATGTGATTAGGGGATTGGGTGTGAAAGCCAGAAGCAGGCGTCAGACATCGCTTGTGCGAAGCATTTGGCATTCCTTCGAGATTATATAACTTTCAGAATTAGACAAACGATTTTCAAATTTCCCAGCGTAACCTTTGCGACTTCCCGTCTTTGCGGTTAACATGCCCACACCCACACTCACACTACGATTAACCATTAACAGATAACGATCAACGGCCACATCTTCAGCGATTGCAAAAACTTCACTACATCATCCTCGGTCACGGCCTGGCAGGCGCCTCAATCGCCGTCCAGCTGCTGAAGCACGGAAAAAAAATCCTCGTCATCGACAAACCTTCTCCTACCACGGCGTCGCGTGTCGCAGCAGGATTATTTAATCCGATCACGGGACGCAAAATGGTAAAGAGCTGGTTGGCGGATAAACTGTTTCCATTTCTTCATCAATATTATCGCGAGGTTGAAACGTTAACGGCATGTAAATTTTTTTACCCGATGCCAGTGTACCGACCATTTATTTCTATTGAAGAACAGAATG